>JAPSKD010000088.1 GCA_031177865.1 Bacillus sp. (in: firmicutes)
AAAATAACCAGAGGAAAGGTTCGCATAAATCGGAATGCCTTGTTGTTTAAACTCCTCCATGATTTGTGGTGCCCAGGTCATGGAACGAAGCAGGATTACCATATCTCGATACATAATCGGACGGTAGGAATTTGTTTTTGGATTGTAAATCTTGGTTTCATTTGCTATTAATTGTCTAATTTTAGAAGCCATGACTCTTGCTTCAAGCTGGGATTTTTCTAAATCCACCTCATCAAATTCAGAAGGTACGATCTCCGTTTCTGATTCAGCAGCTTCTGTAGAAACTTCTTTACTATCATTATTTTGATCAATAAGTAATAACTCGATTGGAAATAGTTCATCTTCAGGATATGGTGCACCCGGCCTTAGTTCAGCGGCTTCATCATATTCAATTTCTCCAACCTTTACACCCATGATTTGTTTAAATAAATAGTTTGTTCCTTCAAGTACTTCTTTCCGGCTTCTAAAATTTCTTGCAA
The DNA here is from genome assembly GCA_031177865.1 of Bacillus sp. (in: firmicutes). Taxonomy (GTDB): domain Bacteria; phylum Bacillota; class Bacilli; order Bacillales; family Cytobacillaceae; genus Neobacillus. The sequence goes on from JAPSKD010000088.1 coordinate 480, forward strand.
GATCAATGCGCAATCCTGTACCATTACCGTCCTGCCTGAAACGATTATATTTTCCCAGAAATAAATTCGGCTCTGCTAAACGAAAACGATAGATCGACTGTTTAACGTCACCGACCATGAACAGATTACCATTCGTCTCATCTTCTTTTGCGACGAGCTTTAATATGGTTTCCTGAACCATATTAACATCTTGGTACTCATCCACAAATACTTCATTAAAATGATGGCGATAAGCTAATGCCGCTTCCGATGGAAGAAACTCTCCTGCAGTATTAATTTCTCCCGTTAATATTTCTAGGCAATAATGTTCTAAATCCGCATAATCCACAAGCCCTTTTTCACGTTTCGCTTTCTCAAAGCGCTCAGAAAAAACAGTGACTAAATGGACTAGCGTTTCAATGAGCGGGTGCATTTCTACCATATCCCGTAAGAAGCCTTCGGGTTTGCGTAAAAACAGCTCTTCTTTGATATCTTGAATCTTCTTTTTAGCCTTATCGCGAAGCTTTTGAGCTTTTTCCGTCAACTCTTTATCGTAATGATCTCCTTTTACTTGTTTTGCTCTTGTAAATGACCATGTCTCGATGGCATGATATAGGGCTGACCACGAGTCACGGTTTGCCTGGATAAGAGTATTAATCATATTTATATCATCAAGGAAATTTTCTGCCCTTGGTGCCGGACCACCTGGAAGCTTAGTTACTTCCAAGCCTCGCTCAATCATTTCCTTCGCACCTTCTAATTGAAGTTCAATATCAAAAACAAGCGCTTGGATGAATGGTAATGCTTCGAGATTTGAAATACCAGAAACATCATACATGTCTATCATTGACTGTAAATATTGACTAGGCAAAGGGTTCGACCGTGCAAAATCATAAATATCCCTGACGATATCCATTAAAGCACTATCACTCCGGTCGCTGGTAAAGGAGTCTACTAACCTAAAAAATGGCTCATTATCCTTTTTTCCATATTCCTCTTCAAATAGCTCGTCCATGACTTCATCCCGAATTAATTGTGCCTCTGTTTCATCAGCTATTCTAAACCCAGGGTCAACATCAATAAGGTAATAGTATTTGCGGATAACCTCCATGCAAAAGGAATGCAATGTTGAAATGGAGGCTTTATTTAATAAGCTTAGCTGCTTTCGTAAATGCCGGGATCCTGGATCCTTATTAATCGCTTTTTCCAATGCTTCTCCGATTCGATGACGCATTTCGGCTGCAGATGCGTTCGTAAATGTTACGACCAATAACTCATCAACATCAATAGGGTCTTCCTCTGAAAGTATCTTTTGGATAATTCGTTCGACCAAAACAGCCGTTTTACCAGAGCCCGCTGCTGCTGCAACAAGGATATCTTTATTTTTCCCCATAATTGCTTTCCATTGGTCTTCCGTCCAGGTTGCCCCCTCAGGTTTAGGAGGTATTACAAAACTACTCATTTGCCCCAACCTCCTTTCGAATTAGTTCAAAAATTGTTTCCTTGGGCTGCGGTGTTAGAATTCGATAATGATTTTCAATCGACTCATCAAATTGACAAACAGATTTGTAGGCACAAAATGTACATGGTGTTTTGTCTTTCATTTTATAAGGAGCAATATCAACTTGACCATCCACTATAGCCTCTCCTGTAGTTTGATAGAGCTTTCGAACATAATTCCTTAGATCATCAAATTCATTTAGGCTCGCTACTTTTGATTTCTTCGTCAGATTGCCATCTTTTTTAATACCCGCCGAAATAATTTGTGAATCTCCTGATTCAAGTGTTTGGTCCATCAGTTTGAGGACATCTGGGTCACCCACCATTAAACCGTTCATCTTGAATTTTTTCATGATTTCCTTTTCGATTTCATCAATCGTCAATAATTTACTAGTACTTATTAACGGGTTATGGACATGGAAATAAAGGACTCCTGCAGGGCTTGCTTTCATTTCTACCAATTCGTCAGAATGGGTAATGACGATATCAAGGTAGGTTAACATTTGCAGGGCTAATCCATAGTATACCTCGTTAAGGTTAACATCCTTTTCACTTGATTTATAATCAATCACACGTAAGTAAGTACCATCATTTTCACCCTTTGCTTGATCGACCCTGTCGATACGACCAGCTAATTCCATTCGTTTTCCATTCTTCAATGAAAACGTTAACGGCGGGAGCTTGCCATTACGTCCGAAGCTTAATTCTAATCCGATTGGTGAGAACCCACTCACCTTTGCATGTTCGCTTAATACTTGAGAGGCACGGGTAATAATTTGTTCTAATTTTCGTTTGATATAATGATGACGTTCTGAGCTCAAAAGAATTTCATTTTGGAGCTTAGGAGCTAAAGCATTCACTGCCTCCCTGGCCAGTTCTTCACATTGTTTCTTCGTAAGAGCTGCCCAGCTAAGTCTTTGCTCATTTACAAAATCAGAGATATGTTTTAAAGCCGCATGAAATAATTCTCCTATGTCAGGAGCTTCCAACCGGAAAACTTGCCGTTCACGAAGCTTTAACCCGTGCTGTGCAAAATGCGAAAAGGCACAGCCATTATACAATTCCATTCGTGAAACACTTGCCTGTATCGTATCACCATACAACTCGTCCGCTGTTTCCTTTGAGAGCTGTACTGTCTTGTTGGTATAGAAGAGACTGGAGAATACTTTCTCTGCTCTCTCTCTCCACTCGCCGTTGATATAAAGGTTATAAACATCCCACCACAAATCGGATATAGGATAATTCCGCTTTTTCAACTGAAGCTGCGAGGTCAAGTAAGAAAGAGTTGTTTTGTGATTGGTAACAAAGTTTAACTGTTCTTCCTCTGTTAGCTCAGCAGGATCTGTACCATAAAAATGTTCTTCTAAATTTGGATACATATCTTTCAATCTCTTAATATACGAGGAAGCTATTAATGCCTTTCCTTCATCATTGGCGAGCGGGTAACTCACATAAAGAGATTCTGAAGGAGCAGTTAGGGCTTTATAGGCTATAAAATTCTCATCCAATAGGCGTGTTCTGCTGCTTGGAGCTACTATTAGATCTGCAGCTAGTAACCTTTCACGCTCATCATCAGATAATATCCCTTCATCGGCAATTTTTGCTGGTAATACCCCCTCATTAACACCAATAATAAAGGCTGTTTTTATATCTGACAGTCGAGATTTTTCCAAATCTCCGATGATGACCTGATCTAGAGCTGGGGGAATAAGTGAAAAATAGAGTGATTCAAATCCTGCTTCCAAGATAGCAGAGAACGACTTTACAGAAACAGCTTCATCTCCTACTATTTCCACATATTGGTCCAAGAGATCGATACAGGCATTCCATACCTGATCATGCTCACGCATTTTTACTAGATTGCCTTTTTGTTCGGCTTCCATTTTCCAATTGTCTAGTTTTGAAGGAATATCTAATTCTTCTAGATATAAATAGATTGCTTCACAAAGTTTCCGGCCTGTGTCTGCCTTTTTAAGCCTTCTTGATAATCGTAGTATTGGTGCTGTTACCATAAGCTTTAATTCATTCAATTGCTGTTCTATTTCTTTTTCAGCATCGGTTTGCACATTTGCTTCCATTTCAAGACCCTTGAAGCGACGGTACGTCCAGCGGTCTTTACTTGTCCATTTACTGCCTTTAATTCCATAAGCAAGTACATAGTTTTCTAGTCTATCCATTTTTTCCCGCATTCGATCTGGATTTTCCTGAAGCGGGTATATCAATTCAGTTTTGATTACTCTAAAAACAGGTTCATAACGCCAAAATGATTGAATTACTTCCAAGGTTGACCGGATTAATTCAATCAATGGGTGATTCAGCATCGTTCTCTTTTGGTCAATAAAAAATGGAATTTGATAATCAGAAAAAACGGGCTCTACGATATCATGATAATCAGAGCCATTTCTTATCAATAGGGCTAGGTCTTTATAACGATAATTCTTTGTCCGAACCAACTGAAGAATTTCTCGTGCTATTCCCTCTATCTCCGCTCTGCGATTAACCGCTTGACCAATATGAATCGCTGTTTTTCCATAATAGGGAGCTTGGGGTCTGGTATCAAAATGACTCTCTAAATGCTGTAAGGATAACTGATTCCATTTCTGCTGCTGCGATAGAAAGATTGGACACTCCATTTCGATTCCTTCTGCTTTTGCCAAGTCGTATAAAGTGCAGCAAGCATCACTCGATAATCGAAATAAATCCAATTCATCTGGCACGGTTTCAAAAGAAGTTGTGTCAGTTGTCATGGTAATCGTTACCCTCTGACAATGTCTCATTAGCTCTTTTATGACCAAGTATTCTTGTGGTGTAAAGCTATAAAATCCATCTATATAGATTTCTGCCCCTTTTAAGTAGGTTGAAGCAGAAACCTTCTCTGAAAGCAAACGAAAATAGTCTTCGGAATCGATATACTTCCCAAAGACCTCATCTTCAAATTGTCTATATATAATCTCTAAATCATTTAGTTTATCCTGCAAGGCTCTAGAAGCATTTTCACTATTTCCGTTGCTCTTTTCAGCCTTGTGTATTAGCTCTTCTGGTGTAATGCAATACCTCTTAAATTCAGTAATCATCTGTTCAACTTGCTGAACAAAACCATTTTTATCAGCGGCACGCTGAAACAATTTTAATTCGTCTTTTTTATCTTCTATAATTTTTCGAATGAGCATGCTTATCCCTACACTGCTTAAGTGGTAACGGCTTATGCCCCCAGTCTCCTGCAATATCCTCCAAGCTAACCGCGAGAAACTGTACACTTGCGCACGAATCATTCCTCCAAGTTTTGGATTGGTCGCCAAACGGTATTCTGTTGAAAAGGTCATCTGTTCTGGAACAATATAAATAATCGGTGCTCCCTCTGGATTTTCCAACAGCCGGTCTTCTATTTCATTCATACACATTTGTGTTTTACCGCTTCCCGACCTTCCGGTAACCATTCTTAAAGACATGTTTTTTCCTCGCTTTCCGATTACCCTACTTTAAAACGTAATACTCTCATTTTATCACAAAAAGAGCACAAACGTTTGGAACACTTCCTACAGATTCAAACCATTAATGGTAATTTTTAAACAAGGCTCTTTTCTCAAATGTTGTTGCTTTTTCAAGTAATTACGATTGATTTAGCATTATTTTCATTAAGAATAGCCTAAATTAAAGAGAAAAGAGCCTGCAAACTTAGTTCTAAAGCTCAAAACAGCTTATTCCACGTTAAAATCGGCTTTAAGATTTTAACAACAATATTCACGAAAATAGCCTTAAACGAAAAAAGAGACGATATCATCATCGTACTCTCAGGTTTCTAATCTATTCTAATTTAGAATTGAACATCCATTTCGTTTAGCGGCCAATAACGGAGGTCGACTTTTCCTACAACCTGGTTAACAGAGATGAATCCAAAATGTCTGCTGTCCCAGCTGCCTAAGCGATTATCTCCCAGTACAAATAGCTTTCCTTCTGGTACAGTACTTTCACCTGTTATTTCCTTCAAACTAAAATCGCCTGTAAGTTTGACACCGGGTATTTCTTGCTTATAAACAGATAAAAACGGTTCCTTGTACTTGTGTCCATTGATATATAATTGATCATCTTTAAACTCAATCTTATCCCCTGGAAGCCCGATCACTCGCTTGACGAAATCCTCTTTCTCATTTGCATGGAATACAATGACATCAAAACGGCTCAAGTCACTAATTTGGTAGCCTAGTTTATTGACTACTAATTTGTTCCCATCCTGGAGAGTAGGCATCATCGATTCTCCTTCAACCACATAGTTAGAAAAGAAAAAAGTTCGTATAAAAGCAAAAATGATAATACCAATTGCAAAAGCCTTAATCCATTCAATCCCCTCTTTTTTCCATTCAATATTCACTTTTAACTCCTCCTTTTCTTCAACCCTTTACCTCTATTTATCTCCTCATTATGGTCATTTTCCATGCTCTTATTCAATCTTACTTCAATTCTTTTTCCAACATACCAAAGAATAAAAATAACTAGAAAAACTATGCCAGTACGGTATGGCCGAGTAATCAATGATTGAAGATCATAGCCAACAAAACTGATGGTAAAAATCATCACCATTTTTCCTATTGCTACAGCAAGCATGTATTGATAAATACTGATTTTCGAAAGAGCGGCTACAACATTTACCACAACAGATGGTGTAAATGGGAAACAGAGGAGCAAAAAGAGCGGTCCAAAACCATGCCGATCTATCCAGTCCATCAGCTTTTGAACCTTTGGGTGTTTTGATAGAAAAGAAAAAACTCTCTTTTGTCCGTACTTCCTGATCAGCAAAAAAAGTAGCAGCGCTCCTAAGCAAGACCCCAGCCAAGAATATAAAAATCCCAGCCACAGCCCAAAAGCACTGGCATTAGCCATTACAAAAATAAACAATGGCAGAAACGGTAAAAATGCTTCAATCATGGGCAGCACTACACCGGGTAATGGTCCAAAGGACCGGTACTCTTGAATTAAGTCCATAATATTTTCTAATGTGAACCAAGCCTTGATTGCTTCTAAGTCCATATGATTGCTCCTTACCTTAATACATTTGTTGCAGTTTGGTTTTTTATTTAGTTAAAAATTGGTGAAAAGCTTCCCTATTCATCTCTAAATCTAAATCCAAAACTGAACCTTCCCCTTTTATTTTTGCATCTTCATATCCATTTTCAATAGGAATTCTAAAGGTTTGAATATTTCCTCTATCTTTTGCAAAGAAATCTTTTGCCATAAACAATATATCCCCGGTATCCATGTTTGTATTGATATAAGGTGTGACCACACCAATTAATTTTGGGAGTTTTGGGATTGTTTGAATGCCTGAAAGCTGATCACTTATCGCCTGAAGTGCCTGCTGCTGACGTTGAACCCGGCCAAAATCACCAATTGCATCATGTCGAAATCGTACAAAGCTAAGCATATGCTCGCCATCTAATCGTTGCAGTCCTGGTTCTAGTGGAACTTCAATGTATGCTGACATTTTTTTCTCAACGTTGATTTCTACGCCATTGGGAAATGCTTCATCGATTAATTGCACAAAGCCTTCAAAGTCAACAATCGCAAAATACTGTAAATCAATATCAAAGTTATCTTTAATTGTTTTTCTCATCAGTTCAGGGCCGCCACGCATAAAGGCAGAATTGATTTTATGTTTACCATGTCCAGGAATATTTACATAAATATCTCTCATGATGGAAGTTAGCTTATAAGTCCCTTTGTCCTCATTATAGTGAGCAATCATTATAGTATCGGCCCGAGATACTTCCTCGCCCTCTCTGGCATCGCTCCCTAATAAAAGGATATTGGTGGCCCCGTATTGATCCTTTTTACCTTCAAAAGAGTAAACTTCTTCGTTAACATTATTTTGCTCATTATTTATTTTCTCTAATGACTGATTAACTCCTTGTTTATACTGATAATATGCATAACCTGCAGTTGCCCCAAATAGTACGAGCAGGACCAATATTATTGAGGTCGATTTCCTTTTTTTCTTTTTTTTGTGTCTTTCGTATCTCATACCGGATTCACCCATCTATGTCATATTTTTTAAGGACAAATTTATTGTGTCTATATATAATTCATTTTCCCCGAGAAAATATCCTTCTATCAAAAACTTTCTCATACAAGTACCAAATTTTGCAAATAAAAAAAACGCAAGCATTAAAGCATTGCGTTTTCCATCAGACTTTTGTATGATAAAATAGGAACAAGTGTTCTAAGTTTGTAATTGAAAGGGGGCGATGATGGGATGACCAGAATTCCAGAGGAGGATCGTAACATAATGGAAAAAGCCATCTATTTGCCGATGGTATTAATTGTCTTAAATCGTGATTTAACTGTTGTAGAAAACAGTCCTTTTAAATTAAAAAAACCCTATTTAGAACTAATTGAAGAAACCATGAAAAGTATTCAAAAAGAATTAGCAGAGGTAAAACGATATATGAAGAAGAATAACTTGAAAGTAATGGAAACAAAACGGGACGATGCCTTTACCATGTATATGTTCTTATATAAAGGGTATGAAGAAGCTCATAATTACTTTAATCCAAGAATACGCAATAAAGTTCAAGAATTAATGGAGTTCTATTTTCTAAAACAGCACCTGTCCCGTTAAGATGTTATTGTTTATCCTTAACCCTTTGTTTGCCATATTGATAAAAATCTTCTGATGCCTCCATTGCCTTTGGCCGTTGTAATAAATAAAAAGATTTTTTTTCATTGTATTCTATTCTTTGCATTAACTTCGTTCTTAAGTATGCTGTTCTCTCCAGTTGAGAAATGATTGAGCTGCACGAAACAGGGAATTTAAAAGACTGATTATTATTAAAAAGGATTAAAGTTTCTTGGGGATTAACTCGATCATAATCTTTAATATGTTCATGAGAAATCCAAATACATTCTTGACGATTTGGTGATGTGGTAGGGAAGAAAAAAATGCGGTTTGTAGGATCAATTGCAATGGGAATCTTATGTGCATACCCAACTAACTGTTTTGTACCATTCCTACGGCCTTCATAATCACTCCCATAGTATTCACAACTATTTCTTATAATATCGAGCGGTTTAAAGGGGGATAAAAATACGTCCTCTACTTCGAAAATCTCCGAATAAATTTTACTGCCATACGCGATGGGTTTAACAAACATCGTAAATGGATTTACCTCATATTCTTCAATTTGTTTTAGCTTCAATATTTTCAACTCCATTAGCAATTTTATCCATCATATCATGTTTGATTTATGGTTTATTTATTTTTCTGAATTGTTGCGAATTTATTCACAAAGTTATTACAGAAAAATAAAACTGAAAATTATAAATATTGATTGATATTATCAAAATAAACCCATATAATATTAAAAAGCATCAGAGGTGATTTTGATGAATGAGAAATCATACACGGAATTAATGAAAATTGGTGCCATGAAACGTCAACGGAAAGAGAATTTTGTCCAAGATTTATACATTGATATGCTTTTATCAGAGATTCAATTAAATGTCGAAAAAGAAAAACTGCTGAAAAAAATTGACTGTGCGATTGACCATCGCGATAAACAAAACTTTTACCTTCTATCCAAACAATTAGTTGAGATAAACAAACGATTCGGAACGTAAGCTATTTAAAATAAAAACGGGAAAGGAGAATAAATCTCTCCTTTCCCGTTTTTATTATTTACGTTGTTTTACTTCATATTCTTCAAGCATTGAAATGCGTTCAAGCATAGAAGGATGACTGTAACGGAATATCTTTACTAATAAAGGCGGATTAACCTGGCTTAATCCCGAGCGAGTTAATTCCTGGAAAGATGTTATAGCAGCTTCAGGGTTCTGGGTCATATTAATGGCAAATCTGTCTGCCCTTTTTTCCTCATACCGAGAAATTAGATTAGAGAAAGGACTGGATGCAAACAGGAGCATTGAAATGATCATGAAAAATAGCGGTAAGGAACGAATATCTTTTACGTCTGGTATTTTCAGTTCTTTTCCATATCGCTCAATGACCCAATTCATGATTCGATACGTTAAATACAAACCAAAAAGCGAGAACAATAAATATAAAGCGATTCCGAAATAAATATGGTTCTCAACATAATGACAGATTTCATGGGCCATGATAAATAAAATTTGATCATCTGATAATTTATTTAGAGTGGTATCCCATAGTACAATCCTTGCGTTTGAGCCAATCCCTGATACATAAGCATTTAAGGAATTTGTCTCCTTAGACATATTCACTTCAAAAACATGTTCGGCGGGAATTTGCGCCTTATCTGCTAAAGCTAATATCTTGGTTTCCAATTCTTTATTTTTCAAAGGATAAAAATCGTTATATAACGGGTCAATGATTACGGGCTGTAAAAACATCATAAACAAGGTAAAGGGTATGGACAATACCCAAGTATAGAGCCACCAGCGTTTAACACTTTTTTTCATGAGCCAATATAGAACTGGAACAATAATCAGTAAAGTCCCGTAATTAATCCAAAAATCGATTAACTCCTCCTTCATCCAAGAGGTGAAGGTTTGTGTTGAAATATTATAGTTTTTTGACAAGGTGTAACTGATATAGCTTAGAGGCAATGTAGCCAAAAAAGCAAAAAATGATAGCCAAATAAGATATATAGCTGTTTGAAGCAGCTTATACTTGGACGAACTTTCTGCCCATGATTTGAACGCTTTTGAAAAGCCAAATAATAGAATCAGAAAATAGAAAAGCCATTCAAACGGTGTAGATAGGAAAAATAACAAATTTCTTATTTTTGAATACTCTTCACTTAGCATTAATTCCCTGCCATTTAAAAAAGTAGCAGGATCAGCTTTTGTACCTTGATATTCAAAGGGCAGACTTGAGTCTGCGAAGTAAAACAAATACCAATAAAAAAACAACCCATATATCACATAGGCCAAAACTGCATAGACTCCCATTTTTCTAACCATGTTTTGTCCCCCTTTTTGTACAAACTCTCTATACTTAGTTTAGTTATAAAGTTCATATTTAGAACTAAAAAAAGCCGGGGTAAACCGGCTTAGAGAAAATAAGAATATAGAGCAAGGACTGTGATCGAGCCTAGAACCACTATGATAACATTTGCCCCTAAAAAAGCAGCACCAAAGGCAGCGGCAGCACCTGCGATTCCATACCAAATATCATCTTTTTGAAGGAATAAAATCGCAGGGAATATTAATGCTCCAAGGGTTGCATATGGAACATTTTTGAGCACACCTTGGATAAATGGCGGCAGCTCCATACCTTTAAACAAAACAAACGGAAGCATCCTTGGTATATATGTAACTAAACCCATTCCAATAATCATCCATAAAATCTCATTTTTCATGCTTTACACCCCAATGCCTTGCTTTTATGACTTCAATCAGTTCAATCATAACAGCCGATAAAATGGTGGAGGTAACAATTGCCCATCCTTGTGCCATAATGCCGCCAATTGTAAAAATCGTATTAAATATCGCCGCAAGGGAGGCTAGAAATAACACCTTTACACTTTTTTTCAAAGAAGGAACTAAGAGGCCAATAAACATTGCATAAAGCGCCACGCCCATACTTTCTTGTAATGTTTGTGGAAGACTTGCCCCTATCAAATGACCAATCCCAGTAAAAATAACCCAACTTGAATAGGCCAATAAATTGACTCCAAACATAAAACCAGTAGTCACTGTCCCTTCTCTTGTCGCTACGACTGAAAAGGTCTCATCCGTAATCCCAAATGAATACAGCATTTTATTGCCCAGATGGTCATCTTCACACTTTTCAGTTAAAGATGTCGACATTAAAAAATGTCGAATGTTTACAATGAAAGTAGTTAATATAATTTCAAATATTCCTGTCCCATAGGCAATTAAGCTTAATGAAATATACTGTGAGGCTCCAGCAAACACAATCATGCTCATTAATACTGATTCGTAAATAGAAAGTCCTGATGTTTTGGCAAGAAGACCAAAAGTCAATGCAATCGGAAAATAACCAATACCAATGCTGATCCCTGCCTGTAATCCCTTTTTAAATTCAGAAATATCCTTCCCTATTGCAAACTCTGACAACTTTTACCCCTCCTATTGAAAGCGTAAGGCGCCTGCCTATCGGCGACAAGCATAAGACAAGCCGGCATGAAGGTTGCTCTTTAACCTTCTTGACGGATTGGCTTATGCCTCGAGCCGATGGCGCCTGAAGCTAGACTTCTTTCTGGTTTGAATCAAAGATAAATTTTATCAAATTTTCGAAAATAATGAAATAAAAAAACATGGCGAGGATTCTGCCATGTTTTTTTCCTTATATCCAACATGTTTTTATACAGTCTGAGTAATTTGAGCTTTTAAAGCCCTTCGCAAGATTTTTCCAGTTGTATTTTTAGGAAGTTCTTCTAAAAACTCTATTGAAGAAGGAACTTTATACTTGGCTAAATGTTCTCTGCAATACTCAAGTAATTGCTCTTCAGTCGTATTCGGATTTTTGCTCACAACATAGCATTTTACTGCTTCTCCGAGATTTGAATCTGGTACACCAAGTACGGCTGCTTCTACTATATCAGGATGATTATATAGCACTTCTTCCACCTCACGAGGATAGACATTAAAACCGCCGACAATAATCAAATCTTTCTTTCTATCGACGATGTAAAAGTATCCATCTTCATCCATTCTTGCTAAATCACCTGTATATAACCAGCCATCACGTATGGCTGCAGCTGTTTCTTCAGGCATTTTGTAATAGCCTTTCATGACATTCGGACCAGATACAATTAATTCACCCACTGCTCCAACTGGAAGTTCCTCTCCAAGTTCATTGACAATTTTGTTTTCAACATGGAGGATAGAAGTTCCGATAGACCCAGCCTTACGCGGGCGGTCCAGTGGATTGAAGCAGGTAACCGGTGAAGCCTCAGACAAACCGTAGCCTTCAGAAACACGGACATTAAATTTCTTTTCAAAATTATTAAGCAGGGCAACTGGTAAAGAAGCACCGCCAGATAAACATAATCTTAGAGATTTAAAATCTTCAGGGTTGCCTTCAGGGTATTGGAATAAGAAATTATACATCGTTGGAACCCCGGCAAAAACCGTTGCTTCATACTCTTTTGCTAATTCAAAAATTTCCTTTGGACTGAATTTTGGGGCAATCAACAAGGTAGCTCCACTTAATAATGGTGCATTTAAAGCTACCGTTAAGCAGAATACATGGAACATAGGCAGGGTAGTGATGACACGGTCTTGATTATTCATCCTTAAATAATCGCCAACATCACTAGCATTGCTATATAAATTTTTGTGGGTTAACATCGCACCCTTGGGTTTCCCAGTAGTACCAGAAGTATAAAGAATAATCGCTGTGTCGTCATCCTGCAGCTCTGGTCCTATAAAGGAAAGATCTCCAGAGGCAACCACTTCTGTAAACGATTTCATTTTAGGGTAAAGTGTGAGTGATTCAATATTATGCTGAGAGATACCATTTTCACTAGTTTCACAGAATACAAATTTCTCTACCTTAGGCAAGAAAGCATGGACTTTTTCAGCTAATGGAATGGCCATATCCAGCGCAACGACAACTTTTACATCACCGTTTTTTAATATATAACCAATTTCATCTGCTGTATAAATTGGATTAACTGGAATGACAGTGGCTCCCAACCTCAATGCACCGTATAAGCTTATGACGAAATGAGGTGAGTTCCCAAGTAACAAAGCAACATGATCGCCTTGTTTAACTCCTAACTTTTCAAGCCCAGAAGCGAATCTTGTAATCGCCCCATCCAATTCAGCATATGTAGTACCTTGTCCCATAAAATAATAGGCAGTTTTGCCTGCTGCGTTTTTAGCAGTTTCCTGAAGTCTAGATGATAAATTCATAATTTCCCTCCTTTTTGTGAATGAATACTCATTCACTAAATCGTAAAAATTTTCTAAATATATTATATTTAAAGAAATTTAAGTATTCAAGCAAAATTTTTAAGGAATTCGTCAAATTTCCACTTCCGCAGATATCCATATCAAAATCCCCATCCTAATCATATTTTATCAGTATGTAATAAGAAGGGGGATTTGTATGACCTTAATAGGCATGCTGCATCATAGAAAAGATCCTGATACTGTTATTAAGTCCTATGCCTATGCTGTTGTCGCAAAAGCCGAAGGTGCCGATTTCATTTATTTCACGCCAAACGGTGTTAATTTTGACAACCAGACAATTGAGGGATATGAATATAAAAATGGCTCTTGGAAAGAAAAAATCACACCTTTTCCAGATATTATTTATAATACAGGGAGTCCCGAGAAACTTAATGTCTCAAAGGATATTATTGATCAGCTAAAGGAAACCATTCCTTTCACCACTGTTTCGTTAGGGAATAAATGGTCGATAAATGAACGGCTAAAAAAAGGAAAGGTATTTTCTAAGCACTTAATTCCGGCAAAGATCCTTAAAGAATGGAACGACCTAACAGAATTTCTAAACTTGTATTCGGACGTTGTCGTAAAACCGATGGATGGCAGGAAAGGACAAGGTATTTATTTTATTAAGACGTGCGAAAAGGGTTTTATTGTCAATTACGATCGGAAAGATAAAGTCTATACAGAAATGGATCTGAAAGAGTTTTTAGAGGCTTTGCTTCAAGAAAACACTTATATTGTTCAGCCATATATAAGCAGCAAAACTAAATCAGGTGGTATCTTTGATTTTCGCCTGCATGCACAAAAAAACGGAGAAGGTCAATGGGTCATTACCACCATCTATCCACGAATCGCTTCTAATGATACGATCATAACCAATATCAATAATGGTGGGTACACTAATTATCTAACCCCGTTTCTAAACCAAGAGTTCAATGAAGAGGATGCCTATAATATTAAAAGGACATTAGAATACTTTACACTTTCCCTGGCACGGCACCTTGACGAGCTACAAATGCTAGAATATTCGGAGGTCATCGATGAGATTGGGATTGATGTTGGTTTAGACGAAAACCAAAAATTATGGATTTATGAAGTGAACTGGCGTCCCGGCTGTCCCCCGGCCTTTTATTTAGAACTGGATGTTGTTCGAAATACCATTCAATATGCGATTTATCTAGCCAATAACCATGAAAAAATTAAACAAGAAATACGGCAATTTAAAATGAGAGAGATGGAAAAAAGAAAGGTGCCCATCATTGCTGTTACAGGCAGTGCTGGGAAAACGACGACTAAATCCTTTATCTCATCTATCCTAAAAACAAGATGGAATACTTTTGAATCGAAAGATTACTGGAATAGAACGGACCATACACAAATACATGCTGATTTAATTAATGTCAATCACCAAGCGGTTGTTTTAGAATATGGTATGGGATTCCCTGGAGTCATTTCAGAACATTGTCGTATTATACAGCCAAATATTAGTATCATTACAAATGTGGGAATGGCGCACATAGGTAACTTCGATGGAGATATCAAAGGAATTGCAAAGGCCAAATCAGAATTAATTCATGGAACAAAGCAAAACGGTATTCTATTTATCAACAAAGATGACGAGAATTCAAAAATGCTTGAAATTGATCAGTTTAAGGGAAAAATTATCACAGTAGGAATTAAAAATCCTGCTGATTACCATGCCTATAATGTTTCTTATGCTAATAATGGAATGAGTTTTAACGTAATGCTTCAAAATAAAGAGTGGTCGTTTTTTATCCCTATTTACGGAGAGCACCACGTTTATAATGCTCTAAATGCGATTGCCGTCGCAGATTATTTAGGCTTCTCACCACCTGAAATAAAATCTGGATTACTTTTTAAAAAGCCTCCACGTCGACTCACCGTTTACCACTTAAATCACTCTATCACCTTAATCGATGATTCTGTTCATTCCACACCACAGGGGGTTATGGCAGCCATTGATGTCATAAAAAATATTAGCCCTGCTAGAAAAATAGCCGTATTAGGCCGGATGATTGGACTTGGGGAAAGAAGAATAGAACAATATAAAAAAATAGGTAAATATCTAGTTGAGCAGGGAATTGATATCGTTCTTACCTATGGTCGTAATGCCAGAGGAATTGGGTATGAGGCTATCAATTCAGGGTTACCACCTGAAAATTTCAAACATTTCATGGATCGAGAAGCAATGCATGAATACCTTTTAAAAGTTTTGCAAGAAAATGATACGATTCTTGTAAAAGGTGCAAGTATAATGAATATGTATAATACCGTTGAATTTTTCATCTCAAGCATTGGTGTAAATGAATAGTTTGTCAAAATATAATAAAAAGATCCCCATATTAACCAGTATGGGGATCTTTTTTACTCATTCCTCAATTGAAATGTAAGTTCATTGGCTGCTTGCTTCGCAATGCTTTGTTCTTCCTCTGGTGTTTCCACACGCAAGTGAAATTCAAGCTCATTGGCTGCTTGCTTCGCAATGATTCTTGCTTCTTCGAGCGTTTCTCCT
>JAPSKD010000458.1 GCA_031177865.1 Bacillus sp. (in: firmicutes)
AAAAAGAATATAGCTTAGACTTAAAATGGCTTGGGGTTTATAATTAAAATAACTAGTGTTAGTTTACGGGGGATGATCATGACAAAAGAGAAGATTATCGCAGCGGCTTTATCGCTATTTGCCAAAAGTGGATATGAAGGAACTAGTTTGACAGAAATAGCAAAAATGGTAGGGATACAAAAACCATCCATATATAATCATTTTAAGAGTAAAGAAGAGATATTTTTAACAATTTTCGAGAGTATTCTATGGGAACATGTTCATAAAGTAAAAAAAATGTTAGAAGAATTGAAGGAAAAATCCACCGAAAATCAACTTTTTCAAATTCTTTCATTAACTTTTCAGTATTATTTGAATTATGAGGAACAAACTGCTTTTTTGAATAGAGCAATGATATTTCCTCCTGAGAGTTTAAAAGAACAATTAAATGCACAATTTATCTTATCAGAAGAGGCTTTGTCAGCTATTTTACATACAATTATAAAGGATGGGATGGAAAAAGGAGAAATTCGCACAACAAATATAGAGGATGTGATTATTTCATATTATTGTTTAATCGACGGGATTTTTATTGAATTATCGTATTATGGAAAAGAAAAAATGGCTCCGAGAATACCTAACATATGGATGAATTTTTGGTATGGTGTTAAAACCAGTAGTACGTAATAAGGAACAAAAAAGTACTGTGTAAAATGACAGTACTTTTTTTGTTCCTCTTTTCCTATCTAATCAGGAAAAAAATGTTATGCAGAATAAAATAAACTTATGCAAATTTGCATAATGTTTTTCCTGTGGAAAAAATGAAATTACCATTGCAACAACTTTTATGAAATGGCACACTTCTTGCATTAATAGTAATTGAGGAAGATTAAGGAGGAATTGATAATGGTCGAGATAAAAAAACGAATAGCAAACCTTAAGATGTTTATCGATGGTGAATGGCAGGATTCAGAAAATAAAGAAACACGTCCAGTTATTAATCCGGCAAATGGAGAAGTAATCTCATACGCACCTGAAGGGACGATTGCGGATGCGCGTGCAGCAATTTATGCGGCCAGAAAAGCTTTCGAAGAAGGAGTCTGGTCAGGAATATCAGCCCAGGAGAGAGCCTCCTATTTATTTAAAATTGCTGACAAAATTGATGAGTATGCCGATGAGTTAACTCAGCTTGAAACGATGGATAATGGAAAAACATTAAGAGAAGCTGGATTTGATGTCAGTGATGCGGCAGCATGCTTCCGCTATTATGCAGGACTGATTACAAAGCCAGACGGCTATACCTATCACGTAGCCGACCCGATGCAGGCAATGGTTGTCCGCGAACCAGTTGGTGTCTGCGGCCTGATTGTTCCATGGAATTACCCTCTTTTAATGAGTGTTTGGAAAATTGCTCCGGCTTTAGCCGCTGGAAATACAATCGTTTTTAAACCGTCAGAGGTAACACCGGTTACACCGAAGAGACTTTTTGAAATCTTTGAGGAAGTGGGGCTGCCAAAAGGAGTAGCCAATATGGTGATGGGAGCCGGCCCTGTTGTTGGTCATGAAATCACTTCCCACCCTCAAGTAGATATGATTTCGTTTACGGGCGGTACGAAAACAGGTAAACATATCATGAAAACGGCAGCCGACACGATGAAGAAGGTATCCTTAGAATTAGGGGGAAAATCACCCAATATTATTTTTGCAGATGCTGATTTTGAAACGGCAGTGGACTATGCACTATTTGGAATCTTTGCTGGTTCAGGTCAAGTGTGCTCAGCAGGGTCGAGAATTCTAGTAGAAGAAAGTATTTATGATAAATTTGTTGAACGCTTTGTTGAAAGAGCGAAGCAAATTAAAGTTGGGTCGGGGAATGACCCTTCAACAGAGATGGGGCCACTTGTAAGCAAGGAACATTTGGAAAAAGTCCTTCATTATATTGAGGTAGGAAAACAGGAAGGTGCAAGCGTTGCTTGCGGGGGGAACCGAATTGTAGGGAATGGACTAGATAACGGCTACTTTGTCGAGCCTACGGTGTTCGTTGATGTGAAGCAGGAAATGAGAATCGTCCAGGAAGAAATTTTCGGACCGGTCGTAGTCATTCAGAAGTTTAAGGATGAAGAAGAAGCAGTAAAGCTTGCTAATGGTACCGTTTATGGACTTGCTGGAGGTGTTTTCACGAATGATGGAGCAAAGGGCTTACGAGTCATTAAAAAGTTAAGATCCGGTATTACTTGGGTGAATTCCTATCACCCAACCTATAACGAAGCACCATGGGGCGGTTACAAGCAAAGCGGAATTGGACGAAGCCTTGGAACATTCGGGCTTGAGGAATTCCAAGAAATTAAACAAATCAATATTAATTTACAAGTAGAGCCAATTGGCTGGTTTTCCAACTAATAGATGATGATGAGGAGCGATAATATGAGTATCGATATAAAACGAGAGACAAAGAGTGAGCAGAATCAACAAGTAAGCGAATACATTAATAAGGTTTTAAGTTTAATAGAAAAGGAAGAGGTTAATAAGGAAGAAGCAGCCTGGATTACAAAGGAAACGGTCGATGGATTCCGCGAACACGTTAACCCAGGATTTTTAACATACCGTAAATCGGTAACAAAGGATGGTCAATTTGCAGCAGTAGAATGGTCAGACAATGGTGCCTGCTTTAAGGATGTAAACGGCAAAGAATATATTGATTGTCTCGGTGGCTTCGGTATTTATAATGTTGGCCACCGTAATCCCAAGGTCGTCAAGGCAGTAACAGATCAACTGAAGCGTCAAGCACTTCACAGCCAAGACCTGCTTGATCCATTGCGTGCAATGCTGGCGAAAATTTTAGCGGATATTACCCCTGGGGATCTGAAATATGCGTTTTTTACCAATAGTGGAACAGAAAGTGTTGAAGCAGCATTAAAGCTCGCAAAAATGTATAGTGAGCGAACTACCTTTATTTCAACGACACGTGCTTTCCATGGGAAAAGTCTTGGGTCTTTATCTGGAACGGCCAAAGGAATGTTCCGTAAACCATTCCTGCCATTAATCCCAGGCTTCCGTCATGTACCATTTGG
>JAPSKD010000089.1 GCA_031177865.1 Bacillus sp. (in: firmicutes)
AGCAGTTGGCGCACATACAGGGGCGGGGACAATTGCAATTTTCTTCTTAAATAAATTACCATAAATAAAAAAGCGGGAAAGCCCCGCTTTTTTATTTATGGTCTGTTTTCTTTGAATATTGATTTTTGCCTGCTTGGCGATTCTTCTCGCGCATCATATTTTTTTCATGTCTTAGTGCATTATTATCTTGAGCCTTTTTATCATTATCTGACGTATGCGGCATAATACTACCCCTTTCAAAATGCTTTCAACATTAGTGTTGTCATTTTAAAAAAGAGTATGTAGAAAAGTTAATCTTTCTTTAAATATGTCCAGCTTCCTTCTTGATAAACCCTGCCGTCTTTCATAAGTTTTCCAAGCGCCCGCTTAAAGGCTCCTTTGCTTAACTGAAAACGCTCTTGGATATCTTCTGGCATGCTTTTATCATTAAATGGCATTGCACCATTTCGACTCATTAAATACTCAAAAATACGTTCAGCGTCGAGGTCCTGTGATTCCTGTTTTCTAGCAAGTAAAGAAACGTTTACTGTCCCATCCTCCTTAACATCAATGATCCGGCCTTCCACCTTTTGTCCTAATCTTGGCTCTTCCTGTCTTTGTGATTCATGAATGAATCCTTTATATCCCTCAATTGTGTAGACCCAGCTTCCTACCTTAGCTGTACGATAGATATGCCCTTGGATATTTTTGTTAAAATCCTTTCTAGTAGCCTTTGTTGAAATCGATTCAATGACAGGGTCTGTTGCAAGCCTCGCATATAGTAGATAATTGTTATTTACTCTTAAGGTTGCATAGACCAAATCGCCAGGCTTTGGCCAAACTGACTTATGGACTGGAAGATCATCAATTCCTAATAATAAATCCTTTTTTATCCCAATATCTAAAAACACACCAATATTAGGGTTGGTATCTACTACTTTAAGCCAGGCATATTTCCCAATAGCTATTTCAGGTATAGTGGTAGAGGCAGACGTTCTGCCTTCTGAATCAACATAAAGAAACACCTCGACCGTTTCATCAACTTCATATTCTCGGTCCGCTTCATTTATATGCAATAAAACATCTTCATTTCCATCTGTTAAAAAATAGCCGAATTCAGCTTTTCGTGCCACCGTTAAGGTAACTGTTTGACCAATAAGTTCTTGTAAAGACATACTCATTCACCTTTTCTTTATCCTATAGTTTTTCCATAGGGTTGTTTGAACTGCTATATTTTACTATAATGTACCCATAAAGGGAAACATTAGCAGAAAATGAATACTACATATCGTAATTAAAATATACTGGAGGTATTATTATTATGGCCAAAGATGAATCATTTGATATTGTATCCAAGGTGGATTTAACGGAAGTCACAAATGCGATTACGGCAACAATGAAGGAAATAAAAACACGTTATGATTTTAAAGGCAGCAAAAGTGAAGTTTCACTTGATAAAGAGGAGCTTGTTTTAATTTCAGACGATGAATATAAAATGGATCAGCTTAAAGATGTTTTGCTTGGCCGGTTAATCAAAAGAGGTGTCCCTATTAAAAATCTCGATTATGGGAAAATGGAAAAAGCCTCTGGAGGAACTGTTCGCCAACGAGCAAAGCTTGTACAAGGGATCGATAAAGATAATGCTAAGAAAATAAACACGATTATTAAAAATAGCGGACTTAAGGTAAAAAGCCAGGTGCAGGACGACCAGGTCAGAGTCAGCGGTAAAAGCCGTGATGATTTACAAAAGATTATCACGCTGGTACGCGAAGCAGACCTTACCGTCGATGTTCAATTTATTAACTATCGATAAAAATTCATTAACTAGGTGAAAGGAAAATTTTCTTTTCGCCTTTTTTATTTTCTAATATTTTTGTTCATTTTCCTCAAACTAACATGGTAAATAAACTTGGAGGTAAAATGAATGTCCAATAACCAACAACAACAAAAAAAGGCTTTTCCACCGCAGCATCAAAATCAGCAGCCTGGAATTGAAAGTGAAATGAACCCTCGTCCTATTTCAGTTGACCAAAACTATAAAAGTGCTGGTAAATTAGCTGGTAAAACAGCGATTATCACTGGCGGAGATAGCGGCATTGGTAAATCCGTTGCCATTTATTTTGCTAAAGAGGGTGCTGATGTCGCGATTGTATACTTGGATGAACATCAGGATGCAGAAGAAACAAAAGGACTTGTTGAAGCGGAAGGACGCAAATGCCTGCTGTTTTCCGGTGATGCAGGCATTGAGGAATTTTGTAAGGATACGGTTAGTAAAACGATTGATCAATTTGGAAAAATTGATATCCTGGTAAACAATGCGGCGGAGCAGCACCCGCAGAAAAGTCTGTTAGATATTACCTCCGCGCAGCTTGAAAAAACGTTTCGGACCAATATTTTCTCCTATTTTTATATGTCTAAAATGGTCCTGCCACACATGAAAAAAGGTGCGACAATCATCAATACAGCATCGGTCACTGCATATGCCGGTAATGAGCAATTATTAGATTACTCTGCTACAAAAGGTGCCATTGTGACCTTTACACGTTCTCTGGCAAAATCGCTTGCCCCACAAGGTATAAGGGTAAATGGCGTCGCACCGGGTCCCATTTGGACGCCGCTTATTCCCTCCACCTTTAATGAAGACCAAGTCGCAAGCTTTGGTTCAAATACACCACTGGGCAGAGCGGGCCAGCCATTTGAACTAGGCCCAAGCTACGTATACCTCGCTTCTAATGATTCTTCTTATGTAAGCGGACAAATCCTCCATGTCAATGGCGGAGAAATCGTAAATGGATAGATCATAAATAAAAGTGCGATACTCGTTTGGAGTATCGCACTGACTTTTTACCTTCTTCTTTTCCTAATCTTTAAGATGAAAATCATGAACAAGATGTACACTGCGACTAAGGATCCGACTAAAGGCAGATTGATACCACTTTTTTCAGTTAACACATATACTTCTGACTCATCACGGTCGATGATAAGATCATATTGATTATCATCACTCCGAACCAGATCTCCGTCTAGCAATCCTCGTAATTCCTTATCACCTTCAATTTGCTCAGTGTTTAAGGTAATATTTTGAGATTCACTTGTATTATTAATGGCGATTATCGCTGTTTCATCTTGGTAGACACGTTTGTAAACTGCCATTCCATCTTTTTCGTAAAGCATTTCCATGCTTCCGCGGGTTAACGATGGAAGCTGATTTCTTAATTCTCCAAGCTTCGTTATAAAATCGATTAGCTCCTTTTCTGTCCGAAAATTCATTGGCTGGCGATTATCTGGTATTTCTCCTCCATTTAATGCGATTTCACTTCCATAAAAAACAACTGGAATACCCGGAGTTGAATAAATATAAGTTAATGCCGTTTTCCAGCGCGCCCCTGGAAAATGTTTATTTGTAACGATATCTTCTGTAAATCGAGGTGTATTCTCGTTATCAAAAAATTGCGGCTGCAATTCTGGCTTTTGAACCTTACCTTCATTTAAAGGGCTAAAGGTTTGATTAGTAGCAGCGAAGACATTTCTTAAATCTTCACTTTGTTGATAATCAGTAAGGCTGTCAATTCCAGCCTCTTCATATTTTTCAAGGTCTACTGTACTGTTTGTAGAGGTTATCCCTAACAGAAAAAAGTTTTCCTTTTCGCTTTTAACCTCTTTTGAAAAATCACTCCAAAAGGACACAGGTACATGATTTACTTCTGGAAGGCTATAACCGTCAATATCGGTTTTATTAATCCACCACTTAGCAGCGTCCAATAAGTAATCCTTTACCTCAGGGTTGTCCTGATCAAGGTCAGGCAAACCGTTCACCCAGCCATTTTCTAATTCATCCTGATCTTTCAAGTTGCTAATTTCCCGCTTCTTATGAAACCAATTTTGCTTGGAGGAATCCATCAACCATGAGTGTTCTGCAGAGACATTATTGGTAACAAAATCAATAACCACCTTCATATCTCGTTTATGTGCTTCTTGTACAAGTTTTTTAAACGTTTTCATTGAGCCGAAATGTTCGTCAGGTTTATAAAAGTCATTCACCCAATAGCCATGGTATCCGTCAGCAGTATTATCAAATATCGATGTTAGTCGGATGGCTGTGAAGCCCATTTCTTTCAGATAATCCAACTTATCGATGACTCCCTGAAAATCACCGCCATTATAGGCTAACGGGTCTAGCGTATTAACTTCCTTATCATTGTTTGTATTCGCATTAAAGAAACGATCAACCATGATAGAATAAATGGTTTCATCCTGCCATCTCCGGTCTTCTTTCTCCGTTTCTGCATGTGCTGGTAGTGATGTGATAACAAAAAAACAGATTAAAATAAGTGTAATTAAGGTTTTTTTCATGTTCAATCCCCTTCCATACACTCATTTTAATCTAATAAAGGTGTGAATCCAACTATAAACGTCTATCCATTTACTATATTAATATTGTAATCTCTAAACCAAATATCTAGTTGAATAAAATAAGCTAGTAGCTGCGGACCTGACATCAACTGACCAAACCACGGCTCTTTGAACGAATCACCACCAGATTCAACCAGTTGATTGAGTAAATCCCGATTGAATAGTTCGTATAGTACCGAGGACTTATCAGTTAATATCTCCCTCAAATGTTGTTGAACTGCTAAAGTATACTCTGGATTATGGGTTTTTGGATAAGGACTTTTCTTTCGATAAAGTACTTCCTCTGGAAGAATTCCTTCAAATGCTTTTCTTAAAATCCCCTTTTCCCTGCCATGAACCATTTTTATATCCCATGGGATATTCCAGACATATTCAACAAGACGGTGGTCTGCAAACGGGACTCTGACCTCAAGACTCGCTCCCATGCTCATTCGATCCTTTCGATCAAGGAGCGTTGTCATAAAATGTGTCATATTAATATAGAAAAGCTCTCTACGTTTTGCTTCTTCTGGGCTTTCTCCATCCAATCTAGGTGTTTCCTGGATGGCTTGATTGTACTTTTCTATCACATAATCCTTTAAATTCAATCTTTGCTGCCAATCAGCTCTTAACAAATTATTTCTTTGATTAACTGAACGCATCCATGGGAAACTCGGTCTCTCTAAATCTTCCTTGCGATGAAACCATGGATAGCCTCCAAAAATCTCATCCGCACACTCTCCAGAAAGACTCACAACAAAGTCCTGTTTTATTTCCTTGCAAAACCAAAGTAAGGAAGAATCAATGTCTGCCATACCAGGACAGTCACGAACATGAACCGCTTCTGTTAAGTCTTTCACTAATTGCTGCTGAGAAATAGTTTTAAAATGGTGCTTTGTATTAAACTCATTGGTTACAATGTTAATCCATTTCTCATCCGCATTCGGCTGGAATTCATTTGCTTTGAAAAATTGATCGTTACCTTCATAATCAATAGAATACGTATGAAGTTGACCTTTGCCTTGGTCTTTAAATCCTTGTGCAGCAATAGCTGTAATAATACTTGAATCAAGCCCGCCTGATAAGAAGGTTGAAAGCGGAACATCTGATACAAGCTGTCTTGTTACGGCATCTGTTACCAAATATCGTACCTTTTCAGCTGTTTCCTCCACATTATCCTTATGAATATCACTCTTAACATTCCAATAGCGCCAAATCTTTAAGCCGTTTTTCGAAAAAGTCATGGCGTGTGCCGGCCTTAACTCCTTAATCCCTTTAAAAATCCCAGATCCAGGAGCCCTCGAAGGGCCTAAACCGAAAATTTCTGCAAGCCCCTCATATTCCAGCTCTGTTTTCATTCCAGGGTTCGCAAGGATAGCCTTGATTTCCGAAGCAAATACAATCCCGTTATTTAATTCTGTATAAAACAATGGTTTAACTCCCAATCGGTCGCGGCCAATAAACATTTTTTCTCTCTGTTGATCCCAGATTGCAAAGGCATAGATACCGTTGAGATAATTTACGCATTCTTCCGCCCATTCTATATAGGCAGTTAACAGAACTTCTGTATCAGAATGACCTTTAAAAGAATATCCTTTAGTAAGGAGAATTTTGCGGATATCTTCGGTATTATACAGTTCACCGTTGTAACAAATGGTGTACTCTTTACCTTCCTTTTGTTTTGTCATTGGCTGTCTTCCGCCTTCAGGATCCACAACAATCAGGCGCTTATGACCAAACCCGGCATGTGTTTGAACCCAGAGGTTCGTTTCATCTGGTCCTCTTTTGGCAAGAGTTTTTGTCATTTTTTCAATTGTATCTTTTTCATTTCTTAAGTCCTTAGTAAAATCAACCCATCCTGAAACTCCGCACATAAAACTCTCCTCTCTCCAGTAACTGACACTGGATATCATTACATGCTTTTATTCTATTCAGCCCAATTTATTTGGTAAATTGTCCAAAATAAAGATAAACAAGTTATAAAATCTCACAAAGATGTCTACAAAGAAAAAGAAAGCATTAGGCACGGAGGTTAAACATGAATCGACAACAAAGAATTAAACTATTGGATCTTCAACTGAGGGCCTTTAACGTAGGAGCAGTTGAACAAATAAGTAATCAATGGATCTTTTTTGATGAAGAAACAGAAGAAGCGGCGATGCTCGATGACTTCCTTCAGCAAGAGATTGAAATATTTCGCGTGAATCGTTGGAGGAAAGGAACCTTAATAGAATCAGGAAAAATACGATGTGGAAATGAAATTATCATGATTCGTGATCATGACAAGGTTAGAATCAGAAAGCATTTAATTTACTCATTAGAAAGGCTTTTAGAGGGAATGAATGATGACGCCTTTTTTCAATTTGTCACGACATTAAATTCTTTAGATTTTTCTATATACGATTGTATCTATTGTTATAATCACCTATCATTCTTATCGGATGATAATCAAAGAGATGGGGTAAACTTTATTGTCTTCGACAACCAGGAGCAAATTTGTAATGTTCAGCACCATTTTTGTTATTTCGAAAAGGTAAATGACCGCTTTGAATTTACCTTAAACACAGGAAAAAGGTTGGTTATAGAAAAGATGATATCGTAAGAACAAAAGGTGTTTATTTTCTTATAAAAGAAATACACACCTTTTTTCTGTTTGTTAATTTCCTATATATTTTGAATAAAGGGATTTTGCTCTTACGATATCATTTGTACCATGGACCAGTACTCGACCATCCTTGAATACGACGATGGAGGTCTTATCATCGGGAGAAAAACGTAGTAAAAATTGATTTCCGGTGACTTTTCCATTTTGTTTTAGGTATTCACCAAGCTTATGTAAATCGCGTTCCCGCTTTTCTCTAAAATATATTTGCACGGTATCTCTTCCACATAGAGAACTATAGGTTTCCTGAACGGCAGACAAACGATCAAGAAAGTCAAACTGACGGTTTACACATGCAGGACATTGTGGATTTTTCCCCTCACTAGTATCCATTGAAAAAAAGGAAGTATCCCAAATATCTATTTGTTCAAGATTAGTACTGGTCGTGGCCCCTAACAGTAATTTAATTGCTTCCATTGCTTGAAAAGAACCAATAATATCTGTAATCGATGACAAAACACCAATCGTATCACAGGTTTCTCCCCTACCAGCTGGTACTTGTGGAAATAGACAGCGATAACATGGGGTTATTCCAGGTTTAATGACGGCAAACATACCACGTGAACTGACTGCTGCCCCGTGAACCCAAGGAATTCCATACTTAACGCTTACATCATTGATCAAGTAACGGGTCATAAAATTATCAGTGCCATCAATAATTACATCAAACCCTGCTAATAATTCCTCTGCATTATCAAGATTTAAATCTGTGATGGATGCATCAACCGTAACCGTCGAGTTAATATTGTTCAGTCTCTTCCTCGCAGCAACCGCCTTTGGAAGATTTTGCTTTACATCTTCTTCATTAAAAAGCGATTGACGCTGTAGATTGGAAAGTTCAACTACGTCTCTATCAATTAACCTAATGTAACCTACACCTGATCGGACCAAATGATTGGCACATACTGTTCCAAGTGCACCAACACCCACAATAGCGACCTTGCTTTTCAGCAACTTCAACTGTCCCTCTTCCCCTATCCCCGAAAAAAGAATTTGTCTTGAATAGCGCCCTAAATCGTCCATTTATAATCCTCTTTTCTAGATTAGTAGTACATTGTACAGAGACAAGTAATCTACGTTAATTTTAATTGAATTTCAGAAAAGTTTAAATATTAAATAATTAAAAATAATTGTATAATAGAAATTGGGTTTATTTATTAATTTTGAGTGTTTATCCTATTAATATTTTTTAATATAAATGGGAGATAAGCTTCAATTTATTAATGAAAGAGAGGGAAAAACATTGAATTTAGGTGGTTTCTTAAACAAAGAAGTGGTAGTTGATTTAACAGCTGGCACGATTAATTACAGACCTATTAACGAAGAGGATGCAAAAAAGTACATTGGCGGCCGTGGTCTCGGTGTAAAATATGTACTTGATAACGGTCCTGAAGTTGAGCCACTCTCCCCTGAGAACATGCTTTGTATTATGACAGGCCCTGTAACCGGCTCACGATCTTCCATGAGTGGTCGTCTATGTGTTGTAACGAAGTCTCCGTTAACAGGAACCGTTACGGACTCTCATATGGGCGGATGGACAGCTGCACGCTTAAAATGGGCAGGCGTCGATAACATCATCCTTACGGGTAAGAGTGACAAACCAGTTTATCTTTATATTGAGGATGGAAAAGCTGAACTGCGTGATGCTTCGGAACTTTGGGGTAAAGGAACAAGGGAAACAGTTAAAACGATGCAAGCTAGATACGGAGAACAAGATCTTAGTGTCATGACGATTGGTCAAGCAGGTGAAAACACAGTTAAGTTTGCTTCCTTTATTAACGAGCATGATCGCGCAGCTGGACGTGGCGGAACTGCCGCTGTTGCAGGCTATAAAAAATTGAAAGCGGTTGTAATAAAAGCATCTCAAAAAGGAAATATGCCGCAACCTAAGTTAGAAACTGAATATAAAGAGGCTAACAAAAAGGCCGTAAAGGCTATTCTTGACGGCGGATTAACGGCGCCAAATAAAGGTGGTCTTTCCGTTTACGGTACAAACGTATTAACCAACATAATCAACGAGGTTGGGGCGCTTCCAACAAAGAACTCACAGTTCACTCATTGGGATGAAGCAGAAAAGCACAGTGGTGAATATGTCAACGAGCATTTACTCGTTAAAAATAATACTTGCCATGCATGCCCTGTAGGCTGCAAAATCGAAGTGGAAGTGAAAGATGGAAAGTATAAAACTAGAGTCGAAAGCATTGAGTTTGAATCTGCTTGGTCACTAGGCTCTAACTGCTTATTAAGCGACGCTGAGGCCATTTCATATCTGATTGACCGCTGTAATGAGTACGGTCTTGATACCATTGAATTAGGCCACTGCTTCTCCGTTACAATGGAAGCCTATGAAAAAGGTTTGATTACGGAAGAGCTTATCTGGGGCGATGCCGATTCCATGATTGACTTAACGAAGAAAATTGCATTCCGAGAAGGCTTCGGCGGCATCCTTGCCGAAGGTCCTGCAAGAGCAACAGCTTCTTGGGGAACTCCAGAACTTTCTATGTCTGTAAAGGGACAGTCGATTCCTGCCTACGACCCACGTGGTATTCAAGGGATTGGTCTCGGTTATGCAACTAGTAACCGCGGAGCCTGCCATTTACGCGGCTATACAGTTGCCAGTGAAATTGCTGGCATTCCAGAGCCTACAGACCGCCTTAAGCCAGAAGGAAAAGGTGAGTTATTAAAAATATTCCAAGATATGCTTGCGTTCTCTGATTCTATGAATATCTGTAAGTTCTCATCCTTCTCGGAAAATGCTGAGCATTATGCAGAGCAATATAGTGCAATGACTGGTATTCCAATGACAGCGGATGATGTGATGAAGGCCGGAGAAAGAATCTATAATCTCGAGCGCTATTATAATAACTTAGCTGGATTCGATAAGGAAGAAGATGATTATCTTCCAAAACGATTCACCGAAGAGCCTGCCTCTGGTAATAGTGCAGGAGAAGTGAGCCGTATGGATATCATGCTTAAAGAGTATTACCAAGTCCGCGGGTGGAAGGATGGAAAAGTTACCGAAGCCAAGCTTCGCGAGCTAGAAATCATCGACCCGGAAAATCAATTGGTATAATGATATAATCAAAGGCTTCTGCATATTTTGCAGAAGCCTTTTTGATTTTAGAAACAAATTATCCACCTATTCTCCTTGTCTTGACCCGATATCTTTTGATAAGCTCTTTAAGCGTCATGTCATCGGAGGCATAAAATCGTATTTGGACACTATTCACTTTAAAGGTAGACGTGATTGAAAGCTCCTCTTCCCTTACTATTTCTCCAACCCAATCTTGAGATTGATAGACATAAGGAAATTCATTAGTCATTTGTTGAGCGCCCAACTCTTCAAAATACATCCCAAGATGTTTTCGATTAATACCCCGAAACTCCAATTTCTGCTCAGGCATTTTAACCACCTGCAACTGGAGGAAATAGAGCAAATTGATCGGTTTCTTTTACAATAGTCTCGAGACCATTCAAATGAATAATATTTCTTCCGTTTATAAAAACATGGACAAATGGAAGTAACTTTTTTTCAGACGTAAATATTTCATTCTTTAGGTCAGGAAACATTTCAACCATTTTATCTAGTACATCGATAACCCGTTCACCTTCAGGTTTAACCTCTACCCCAACTCCGCCGCAAATTTGCCGGAGATTAGCAAACACTCTTACTAGCATATGTACCACTCCTCTCCCCTTATTTAAATAGTAAAACTATTTGTACTTCTTGTCATCTTTTTATGAACAAAAAAAAGCGCCGGATATGAACCGACGACTCTTTCTATAACCAACTCTTATACGTAAAAAATCGACATAGGCAGTTTATCAAAACCTAAATACAATACAAGTAAGAAAGCGATAACAAACTGTATCCACAAAACTGAAGTCTTTCTATTTTGTGCAACCTTGCTAAGGATCATTTCAAATAAACCAATGACCCAAATCCCTACTACTGCTTTTAATATATACAACAAATCAATAGTAGACAGCATGAATAGAAGTCCAACACCTGTTGCAATTATTAACAGATAAAGAACACGCAGGATCATTTGGACAATTTTAGCGCCCTTTTCTTTCCCGCCTTTTAGTAAAAATATAGCGACAATAAACAAAATTAGGGCTAAAACCCAAGCTGTAACGTGACCGTGAATCATTTAATCTTCCTCCTATGTATCAATAGCTTATAGCAACACTATCATACCATAGGCATTGCCAAAATCCTAAAAAAAAGCAAGAGGCTAATAATAAGAACCTTCAAGAGGATTAACAGTAAAAATATCTCTAAGCACAATATTTTCCCTTTCGATCCCCTGAACCTCTGTGATCTTCGTGATTTTTCTAATTCCATCATTTGAACGTGATAGGTGGACTATGATATCAATCGTACCAGCGATTTTTTCCCTAATCACATTGATAGGCAAATTCATCCCTTCCAGATAGGCAATGATTTCCAAGCGATCAATCATATTACGTGGACTGCTGGAATGTCCTGTTGCAAGGAAACCATCAAGTCCTTTATTTTCTTTCCGAAGTATTTCACGTAGATCTTTACCACGAACATCTCCAATAACATTCCTTTCCTCTTTTGGAATGAAAGTGGAAAGAGCATTGACAAGGGTTGTTTTTCCTGCCCCAGTTCCTCCGCTTACGACAATATTTAACCTAGCTTTCACACATGTACAGAGGAAGAGGGCCATTTCTTTTGACATGGTCCCGTTACGAATTAATTCCTGCAAATCTAGAGGTTTCCGTGAATTCTTTCTAATGGCCAGCCTTGCTGACTTGTATAATTTTTGATTTACACCTTGTCCCTGATGATTTTGTTGGATTTGTTTTAATAGCCCCATAAATTCCACCCGCCTTGTTTTTGTTTTTTTTTAAACCAAATTGCTTACAAAACTTAAAGAAGATATGAACGGTTAGGCAGGGTCCGATGAAACAGAAGAAAAATAACCCCGCCTTTACCGAAAGGGGGGTTAACAAATGAAGTACAACAATGTACATAGAAAGACCTATGTAAACAATGCTGTTATCTATGAAAAACACCCTGTTCTTTCGGTAACTGGCTGGCGTAGTGCAAATGCACCTTAGCCCCTTTAGCTTTGCGTCACTGATTTTCACCAGTTTTGCCTTTATCGAGAATCAGTGTTTTTACATTTCCGACTGATCTCTTAAACCTATCATAAGTCCTTTTGCCTTTATCTCATATCCTACTATTATATCATTTTTTTAAAATACATAGTTATTATTACCTAATTTTATCGTTTTCCCAACAATTAAGATTAGATTTACTTTATTTGGGCGAATGAATCACATTACACCACCCCATACATACGATATTAGGAGAAAAAAAGGTAAAGGGTGTTGTTTATGCCAGCGATTGTAGGAGTTGCACAAGTCATATCACTTGGCAGCAGTTCCGTTTTTCATATTGGAGATGTCTACAAAATCATGCCATTTTCATCTGCAAGAACTTTCTCCGGTGCTGGTTCCTTTAATACGGGTGAAAGTTTAAATGTTCATAATAATAATTTAAGCAATACGAACACATACGATTCAGATGGTATTGACCAAGGGATCTTTCTTAATGCTTAAGGAAAGGTTGATTTTATATGAATTTTTATATTCAGCAAACGATTCAAATAAACTTTATTAAAATTAGCAGTATCACCAATTCTTCTGTCCTGCAAATTGGCAGCGCCGGAATTATTAAACCAGCATCTTATTTATATAATACAGGCGGCTTTACTAAACCGGCACCAAAAGCAGGTGGAACTCAAACAACAACTGGGCAGTCTAGTGTAGCAGTCCCATTGTCAGGGGCTGATCGAGAAAAAGAAACACAGTGAGGTGAGATGGTATGTATCAGGATTATTCACAACTTCTTCAATGGGTCCAGCTGACTTTACAAGCTCATGAAAATAGAATGACGACTCTAGAACAAACAATTCAAAAATTGCGGGAAGAAATAAGGCAATTAAAGGATAAACCTAGTATTCAGGTAGATAAGATTGAATATAAATTTGATCAATTGAAGGTAGAAACGCTTGAAGGGACCTTAAATATTGGACTAAATCCATCAGATTTATCAAATATTGAAGATTTTGCTGTACAAAATCAATCCTTAACTACACCTATCCATCCTAAAGCACAAATGCAGCGGTCTATGAAAATAGAAGAATCTATTTATCATTATTTAGAAACCGATCTTCCAGCACTATTTAAGGACATACAAAATCAATTAAATGTTAAGTTAGATGATTCCTATTTAGATTTCATTAAACAAGATATCCTGAAACAGCTTCCTGCTAGAATTGATTTCCATATCCAAAATACTACAAGTGTTGAACGTGAAGGCGAACAAAGAACAGAGGAGACCATTATTGAATTACTTAAACAGGAAATTAGAAAAGGTATTTTAATATTTATTAATCATTTGCCAGAGAACGTGAAAGGAATGAATACACAAAATGAACTTTGAAGTATATAATCGGGACCTCCATGTAGATAGCATTAGAATTCTAGGCGTTGCAAGTTCTTCACTCGTAATGGTTGGCGACACACAAACTATTCAATTGGCAGCAACTTTTGATACCCCTGCTGAATCCCTAATAATTGGGCCATTTGTGCCGCTGTTTTAGGAGGATTAACAAATGCTTGAGAGATCATCCGTTGTGAACTCCATTAAAGTGAACTCTGCTTCCTTTGCTTCCATCATCCAGCTTGGGGATTCCCGTATGGTAAATGGTTTTTCACGGGCATTAGCGGTTCAAAGAGAAGCAGATGTGTTTTTTTCTAAGGAGGGAAATTTTTCAAGCTATCGCTCCTTTTCAGAACCCATTCCATTTTTACCGATTACTGAAAAAATGTCCTTATCGACTCATAATAGCCTCCCTTTAATTAAAGTCAATACGATTTCTATTCTTGCTATGTCATCTTGTGCGATCCTGCACGTTGGAAACAGTGAAAATGTTTCACTGGAAGCAAGGGTCAAACATATCAGGCAGCTGTTCGACGCTGAGGATGAACAATAACAAGATATTAGGCATAATATATGAAGGATTACACCATGCGAAGGATGTTTTTAATGCCAGCGATAATGGGTCCAGTACAGATTGTGAATGTAAGTGGCGGTGTTGTTCAATTCGGGGATACCGTATATATCTCTCCAAAAAGTGCGTCAAAGACCAATGCAGGATCTGGAGGTTTAAATACAGGGGGAATCATTTTTACAGCCAACGGATTGAGCGGTACCAATGTTCTAGACGCAAATTTACTCGACCAGCCAATAGGCGGGAATCAATAATAAAAGACATAAACCACAATCGGTTTATGTCTTTTTGTTTTATCATTCATTATCTTCGTCTAGCTTTAAGATATGAGCACCGTCAAAGAAGAATAAATATCTTTCATTGACTTTTCTTTTCCAAATTTTCTCCAATGCTTTCGTATATAGATTGATTTGCAGCCGGTATCGTTGTTCAAGTATTGGTTTAGCCTGCTCAAAACCACCTTTGTATCGATCACTTATTCCGTCCGATTTAAAGTCAATAAGTACAAGTCCCTTTTCATCTTCAAACACACAGTCGATAATCCCCTGAACAAAAACAGATTCATCTTGATCATTCCATGTTGGATAGACTTCTGTTGCAGGCAAGGATAGGGTAAAAGGAATTTCACGGTTCACTGCCTTTGCATGTAAAATCCTCTTGCCTAAATCTGACTTGAAAAATTCCCCAATGAGTTGTGTATCAATGACCTCCGCCTGTTCGACGGTTAACAGTTCATTATTAACCATCGACTCGATTTGTGTCTTAACAGAATGTATCGTAACTGGACTTGTTATATCCACATGCTGCATGACCATATGGAGAGCAGTCCCTCTTTCAGCAGGGCTAAGCGCCTTTTCCTGCATAAACTTAGGGCGTTTTGTAATGGATTTTTTAAATCTGCTTAACAATTCAGTCCCACTATGCTCATCGGACATTTCACGCTGACGCTTCATTTCAGATACTGATTGCTTCGAACGATGGGTTGAGGCATTGGCAAAGGAATACTCCCATGTTAAACGAGACGCAATTTCCTCTTTATAAGGAGATGTTAGGGGTATCGTTTCCTTATTCTCTACCTTTTCTAAAAAGGTGTCCTCCTCCAGGCCCATCATCACTTCCTGATTTTTGATTTCGTCAGCATGCATGATTGTAATTTTCCAAACAGAAGGGTGACAGGTAATCTCATCAGGAATGAGTGGGTTTTGATTGTCCATCTTCCTTAGTTCTAAACTGTCCTGGTGCCGAACCAGCGCCGGTCCAACCCAATCCATGTAACAGCCTGCCGCCGCTCTTTCATAATCCTTGAGCAGCCAGTTTGTATTAGTAGAAACATCATACCACTGTTCTATTTTTTTATCGGCATCCTTTAGAGTTCCTATTAAATATAGCTTTTCCTTGGCGCGTGTCAGCGCCACATAAAGAACCCGCATTTCTTCTGCGAGCATTTCCATCTTCTTTCTGCGCTTAAAAGCTATTTGAGGTAAAGATGGATAGGAAATTCGTTTTTCCACATTTACGTACTTTGATGCAAAGCCGTACTCTTTGTCGAGCATATAAGGCTTCCGGATATCAGACATATTAAAATTACGCGACAATCCTGCAATAAAAACGACTGGAAATTCAAGACCTTTACTGCTATGAATGGTCATAATCCGCACAACATCTTCCTGCTCTCCAAGCGCTCGAGCTGCTCCTAGGTCATCTCCTCTTTCAATCATTCTCTCTACAAAACGTAGAAAGCGGAATAACCCTCGAAACGAGGTTTGCTCATATTGCCTTGCCCGATCATACAAAGCCCGTAAATTTGCCTGCCGCTGCTTACCTCCGGGCAATCCTCCTGCAAAGTCATAAAACTGTGTATCCCGGTAAAGCTGCCAGATTAATTCTGCGAGTGACCCCTGGCGCGCCATAGAACGCCAATGTTCCAAATTGTCATAAAAACGGCGGACCTTTTCGTATAAAAGTTCTGTTTTTTCTGTCGGGCAGCTTCTACAGAATTTTTTAACAGACTCCCAAAAAGTCCCCTTGTTGTGCAGACGTATTTGTGCCAGTTCCTCTTCGTTCAGTCCAACGATGGGCGACCGTAAAACAGAAGCCAATGGAATATCTTGAAATGGATTATCTATCACCCTTAACAATGACATCATAATGGCAACTTCTGTTGCTTCAAAATAACCAGAGGAAAGGTTCGCATAAATCGGAATGCCTTGTTGTTTAAACTCCTCCATGATTTGTGGTGCCCAGGTCATGGAACGAAGCAGGATTACCATATCTCGATACATAATCGGACGGTAG
>JAPSKD010000459.1 GCA_031177865.1 Bacillus sp. (in: firmicutes)
CTTTCTCATTTGGTGCTGGAGGAAGTTCCATCACATTATATAATACGGCTTGTTTGCTGAATGTTTTTCTCTCATCAACTTGAATGGAAACATGCCCTACAAATCTTCCATGCTTACCGGCCCCGGCAAGTAATGTCTGTCCCTCCAACTTTCCCTCAGGAAGCGTATGGTGGGTGTGACCGCCAAGAATGATATCGATTTCTGGAAATTCTTTTGCAATTTGTTCATCATGGTTAAGTCCTAGGTGAGATAGCAAAATAATCACATCTGATTGAGACTTTAGTGGATGTATCCATTTATTCAACTCTTCAAGAGGTTCTGTAAGATGCCAGCCTAATAGCTCATAAAGAAGGGAGAAATAGGCTGTTAATCCAATCACACCAATTCGTGTACCTTTTTGGGTATGATAAATTTTGTATGGTCTCAACCACGTTGGATGCTGACTGTTACTGTTATAGAGATTAGCCAGTACAACATCAAATTTCCTGTTGTCATACAAATGATTCAACACTTCATAAGGGAAGTTAATCCCCTCATTGTTACCAATTGTCACTGCTGTATAGCCGCTTTCATTTAACAGCTCAATATTCCCTTGCCCTAGAGTTCCCTCAGAAAATGGGTGCCACCGGTCTATAAAATCACCTATGTCAAAAAGAAAAAATTCTTCCCCTGCTTTTTCGTGATATGTCCTTCGGCTAGTTAAGAAATGCTGAATTCGCGCCCATCGTTTTAAATGGCTATGAAGATCATTTGTATGATAAATGTGAATGAATTCCATGCATGATTCGCATCCTTTTTTAACCAAGGCTCTTTTCTTATACTTTGTTGCTTTTCGAAACATAAATTACTGATTATGCTAAAGCTTCCGCAAAAAATAGTAAATATTTTATAAGAAAAGAGCCTGCAAAATAAATTCAAAAGCGCAAAATAACTATTTCCACGTTAAAATCGGCTTTAAGATTTTAACAACCTTACGAAAACAGCCTTAACCAAGGCTCTTTTCTTATACTTTGTAGCTTTTCGAAACATAAATTACTGATTATGCTAAAGCTTCCGCAAAAAATAGTAAATATTTTATAAGAAAAGAGCCTGCAAAATAAATTCAAAAGCGCAAAATAACTATTTCCACGTTAAAATCGGCTTTAAGATTTTAACAACCTTACGAAAACAGCCTTAACCAATAATACCTTGATAGATTAATCGTATGCCGACGATTATTAAGATGGTTCGTAGTAAATAAACAATTGTTTTGCTTTTTAGTTTCGTGTTTAAATAGACACCGACCATTGCACCAATCCATGCTCCAGGAACTAATGCCAGTGCAAGCGGCCAATCAACATTTCCTAGAGTGATATGGGTAATCGAGCTTAGGATGGATGTTGGTAAAATCATAAACATGGATGTGGCTGTTGCGACGTGTGGCGGAAAGAAAAAGAACAGAATCATGGTTGGTACCATCAACGATCCCCCGCCAACACCTAGGATACCGGATAAAAAGCCGACAACAAACGAAATAATGACTCCCATCGCAGGGTTAAATCCATACTCAAAGATTTTTCCTGAGTTATCCGTAAAGCTTCGGACAATCCCCTTATCTTTACGATACGGAATCGGTTTTAATTTATCTTTTAATAACAGCACAAAAGAAACAAATATGATAAAAATACCAAAAAATAAATTGAATGATTTTAAATCTAAAATTTCCGTTACCCATGCCCCTAAGATACTTCCCGGACCACTTCCAATCAAAAATATCAATCCACTTTTATAATCCACCGTTTTATGCTTCATATAAGCTAACGTGGAGGAAAGTCCGGTGAAAATCATCGTAAACAGGGAGGTACCCACAGCTGTTTGAGGTGAAATATAACCAAATGTAGACAGAGAGCCTAAAAAGAGCAAAGAAGGAACAATTACAATACCTCCTCCCAATCCAATTAAACTTCCTAAAGAACTGCCTGCTATTCCTATCAGTATTAAAACAATCCACTCCATAATATTTCTCCTTTAATTCAAAATAGATCTAGTTGTCTAGGAGCAAGGTCCTCATATTTTATATCTAAAAGGTTAATCATTTCTTTCGCGTTATCTGCCGCATCCCCGCCGGAATTATTGTTAAAGAGAACATAGATATTAGCAGATTCCTTGGCTAATTTCATAATAATATTTGCCCATTCTTGGAGTTCTTGTTGATTGTAACGATAGAGGTAGCGAACGTCACGCCAATTTTCAGCCTGACGTTTTTGCCAGCCATGAACGTTTCGTCCATGGAATCTAATGAGAAGTTTTTCAGAGTTAATCGCCTCTATTATGGTTGGAATGGAGCCCTCACCTGATTGGGGTTCATCACAAATACTATGTATCCATTTTTCCTCTTTCATAAAATCTAGTGTATGCTGGCGAATTCGGGGTGTAAACCAAGATTGGTGCCTGAACTCAAGTGCACAGGGTAAATCACCCATCACATTTTTGCACCAACGTAAATATTCAACGTTTTCCCGCTTACAATCGAACCAAGGCGGGAACTGAAAAAGGACCATTGCTAATTTGTTTGCTTCTATGTATGGTTCTAGAGATTCTTTAAAAGCCTGAAACATTTCTTGTTTGGTGGCGAATGGAGTTTCTCCGCGCTGATGACCTGTCATACCCTGGTAGGCCTTCACGATGAACTGAAACGAGCAGGGAGTATCATTCACCCATTTTGCTGCATTCCGCTTCGGTTGAATCGCATAAAAAGCAGTATCCACTTCAACTGTTGGAAAATGACCCGCATATTCCTTTAACTTATCTCGTGGAGCCACGTGACTTAGATATAAACTATCATGATCTCCCCAACCTGTTACCCCAATGTAAATCAAGTCTAATCACCTCCATACTTAATGATAGCATACCCTTTTTTTTAAACGTATTTTTGGAGCCTGTATTTCCTTATCGACCTTATGAGTGACCGTGTTTCCTTTTTCATCAGGTTCTCGGGCTCTCATCGCACTAATACAAAAAAATCCACCTGCCAAAATAGCAAATGGAC
>JAPSKD010000090.1 GCA_031177865.1 Bacillus sp. (in: firmicutes)
GAAACCTACAATTACTTCATCTTATGGGCAGATCAACCGCATTTAAAGGAGATAGCTTTAAGTTTAATCTTTTTATAAACATGTGGGCCTGTCCTTCGGTTCGTTGAAGTATTAGCGTACTGACTGTGGAGGCTAGGTTCTTATTTTGTTCCTATTGGCAGCTGCCCTAAAAGACTTATACCATTTTGAAAGATGGACCATTATCCTCGGGTTCTTATATATAGTGGTGCTGCTTGGATTGGAAATAGAAAGGGCTGCTTAGGATAGCCCTTTATCTAGAAACTAAGAAAACGCCCGGCCATCTCCGAGCGTTTTCCTCATTCCCTTTTAAAGCGGCGGATTAGTGACACCTAAATTAACCCAATCTTCTTTTGGCGGACCATACACCCCAAAAGGCTTTAATCCTGCCTGACGGATGAGAATGGTTAATTGTCCACGATGGTGCACAATGTGTTTGATTAATCCCATCAATATTTGAGCATTGGTTTCTTCTCTTCCAAATGCATTCTGTGTCTGGCTCAATGAGTCATCTGTCCATTGCTGATTAATGGCCAGAGCTGCTTCCTCACTCAACTTTTTAAATGTATCCGCAATTTCTTTTGCCGAAGCGGGGACATTTTCTTCATTTACAGCCTTTTCTATTTTTAACCCGAAATGAGCTAAATAATCTGGAATACTTGCTGTTAAATGCCAGGCAATTCGCCCTAAGGTGCGTCCTTCTGGGTAAACCTGCTGCTTTAAAGAGTCATCTGTTAATCCGTCCAACACCTTTTGCGTAAGCACTGCCTCTCTTTTCCATTCATTAATAAAGTCTGAAATGGTTACATACATCAATCGTTCCTCCATTCGTTGGATATTATAGGTAAATCATAAAACATTTGTTCGTGTTTTTCAAGTTCAAGTAAATATGGGAGAAATTAAAAGATCTAAGCCACCTTTAATGTATGAGATTCGCAACAAAAAATTCATATTTTATTCGACAATATTCGCGCGAAATGGAGGAATTATTTCTATATAGTTGAAAGTGTTCCTGATACATGTTAGATGCGGTGTCAATGCTGGCACCTTTTAATAGAAATGAGGTGTAGGGATGAGGACTTTAAAGATAAAAGACTTAACCCTGGACGAGCTGGAATTGCTTGAACAGGATCTTCACGAAAACGGGGAAAAAAGCGATTACGGCTATTACCAGCAGCTGGTGCTCGTTTATCAAACAATGTATAAAAAGCTAAAAAGTCTAGCGAGAAATAATGGACCACACTATGATCATTCCCTTCAGCATACTGGAAATGTTTTTGTATCACATCTTATTAAATTCGGTCCCTACATAAAAATGAATCACTTCAAGGATGACGGTGATGCTGTAGAGTCGCTGATCAAGGCCATCGGTTTAGAGCAAAAACTTCCCATTGCCTATTATCGTCTTGGTTTTCTGGCTTATAAACATGGTAAGTATGGCTCAGCCGTCCGCTATTTTCA
The DNA here is from genome assembly GCA_031177865.1 of Bacillus sp. (in: firmicutes). GTDB lineage: Bacteria > Bacillota > Bacilli > Bacillales > Cytobacillaceae > Neobacillus. The sequence goes on from JAPSKD010000090.1 coordinate 1,480, forward strand.
GCAAGCCCTGAATAAGCAGCTGCTGAATGATCCAAAATATGCCCTTAATCAGCAGCAGGAATTCCATGCCCATATGTATCTGGCCAATAGCGCTTTATATGTCGCCAGCCAGACCTATGAAACGATTGAAAAACTCCCATATTTGCCGGAGGAACAGCTACCGAATCCAGAGCTGTCGCCATTACTTGAAACATTGGCATCGAATGAAAAATACCTACATAACCATGCGTTCTACAAAATCACAAAAAATAATACCGAAACATGTTCAAAGGAAGCATGTGAAGACCTCTGTGAAAACAGTGAACCTAATGAACTGGTCCTGTTCTTTAATGACCGCGAAAATATCCTATTATTTAATGGGGAGGAAGTTATTATCACCCCAACCCAAGCCAATATGATCAGACACTTCCTGCTGTCCTCCAGCAAGGAGAATCCACGCACGAGAATTAACATGCGTGATTTTTTTGGAAGGACTGGCAGTGATGGAGAGGTAAAGAAGAACACGTTTATCAAATCTATTGAAAAACTGAGAGTAACTTTAAGATCAATAGAGATACCTGAGATTATTGATGTTATTCAATACAATGGAGAGAATGCTTATTATTATAATGAGTCGGTTCCTTTTACTGTTTTGTTTAGGGTGGATGAGGCTTTTGCTAATGAGTATGTGAACTGAAAATGCACGAATGAGGAGCCTAATCAGCGGTTTTTTTAGCTGCTGAATAGGCTCCTTTGCATGGAATTCCTGTCACTGGACCAGTCTTATCTGGAGAAGTTCAATAAGAATAGCCCCTTATTCATGATAAATAGGGGGCTGGAAGTGTTGAGGGTTATTTAGTAAATTCTTTAGTGCCAGATCCAGGGTGGAATGATTCTCAGGGTCCAGCCAGTTTTCTGGAATGATGAGATAAGAGCAGCTGCCGCTGTGTAAATAACGGTAAATAATATGCGCTGCATCGATTTCATGTCTGCTAACGTCTCCGGCCGCATTTGATTCATCATTTTTAAAATAAGCTAAAATGTTCGTTTTTATTTTATCCTCAATGTTGCCTGCTGCTGCATAGCTGTGGCTGAACAGAATATCCGTCCTTTTAATAAGGAAAAGTTTAATCGTTGAATCTGTTAATCTTTCGATAGCGACAATATTATGATTTTCTTCGGTGAATTCGATCACTTTTTCTTTTTTTAACATGGAGCTTACTGCCTGTGTATGATCCCGATAGGCGGATGCCGCTTCAAAATCAAATGCTTCAGAGGCATTCAACATCATTTGATTCATGTCCTCAAGAATACTCATGTCAGTGCCTTTCAGAAAACCGATAAACCTGTCAAGGATGTCATTGTACTGTTGTTCCGCAGGCCCGCCAAGGCACCGGCCAATGCATGAGCCTAAGGAATAATTCAGGCAGGCAGAGTTCTTTCCAGTGAGATTGCTGCAATTCAGCTTAAAGCATTCCTTTAACCCCTGGAGAGCTCTTTCCACATTACTTCGGCTTGTAAAAGGGCCAAAATAAACCTTGCCGTCATTCTCAATGAGATTATAGGCAATATCAATCTTACGGTGATTGCCGGTAAGGCTGACGGAGATATAAATGAATGACTGCGGACTCTTCATCATTCGATTATAGAGCGGCTTAATGCTTTTAATTAATTGACACTCAAGCATAAAAGCCTCGAACTCGGTATCTGTCAGGATATAGTCAAAATCCCTTAAGTGTTTGACCAGCTTTTTAATCTTTGGAGAAAGATGTTTAGAGTTACGGAAATAAGACTGAACCCGATTCTTAAGATTTTTCGCCTTCCCCACATACAGAGTTTGACCCTGGGAATCCTTCAACAGATAGACGCCTGGAGTTAGGGGCAGGTTTTTCACCTTTTCTAGGAGATTAATGGACGTTCATTCCTTTACTAGAGTATATATGTAGTATTTTATCATGGGGTGGGTTTGGCAGCTATTTTTGCCACTGTTTTGGTGAAGTTTGTTATTCATATCTTCGATCACTTTTGTTCCGGTATGCTCTTATCCGCTTGCGAAAATTTTCTATGCCATTGCCAGTCTTTGTTCCTCCTAGCTTGGCTAAACCCGACTTTTTAGTATCTCATTATTTTCTGGAATTCCTGTTACCACCGCAATCAAATAAACCGGTTTCCATTCATTATTTTTTCTCTCCCCGTGGATATAAATAATTTCTTGTATATCCCTTTGTTCAACTTTCGAATCCCGAGCATTCTTACAACCATCTGGTGTCGGAAAGTGTCCTAAAATAAGAGTGAATGACTTTCGATTATTACTTTTCCCGTTAAAAGAAGTCTTAAATTGCTGAAGGATTTTGTCACAAGGGAAAAGTTTCCGCGGTTTTTTCGAAAACCACAGGGGAAACTATCGACAAACTATTTTGGCGGGTGATGTCATGTATTCGGCTTTGCTGAGAATCGTTGTCGAGATTGCGAAGAAAAAGAAGACGAAAAGTAAGATTTCGGTAAAGGTATTGGAAAATGAGATACAGAAATCATACCATAGCCACATTGACTATATGGAAGCGGGCGGATATGACACGTTCTACCAAGCCATGCAGAGGCTGACGAAAGAAGGAGTCATGACGCCGATAAAAGCCTCTCCCTTGACGGATAAAGCCCTTCCTTTGCATGAATACTACTGGATTTTTGGGAAAAGAAAGACGGAGAAATGGGATGATGCCATCATTTTCATGCTGAGTGATGAAATTGATATGCACAAATACCGGTCCTTCCCCTTTTTGCAAACCAAGAAGAACTCAAGCCGTTTGTTATCCCTGTATCGCTTTCTTAAGTCAATCGATGGTCATCAATGGATAAATAGAGAAGAACGTTCGTTTATGCTATTTGGAGATGAAAAGTTCCTTGGTTCTCCCCAAGGAAAAACGTTTCTGAACCGCATCAACCTGACCTTGGACGATTTAAAAATAGAACCGCCGGAAGGGGAATTGGAGTTCTGGCAATCGCCCCGTTTCGAAGACAAACCGAGTGTCACCATTTTAATCGTGGAAAATCACGCAACCTACAAAACCTTTAAAAAATGTTTGAAAGTGGGGAAATGGGATTTCTCCCATCAGCCGGACATGCTGGTTTTCGGTGGAGGCAATGGCATTGCTTCGACCCTTTCGCATCTTCATGCCTATGTGAAGGGGAAAGACGTGTCTATTCGGTACTCCGGAGATATTGACCCAGCGGGATTGAATATCTTTTATACACTAGTGTCCCGCTACCCTGAATATCAGATTACGCTCGCAGAAGACATTTACCTCTTTATGCTTCAAAGAAAGGACAGAGCGTGCCAGCAAGAGACCTTACAAAAGCTTAGCAGGGATGCAAGAGATTACATTCAAGAGAATCATGCATTTCTGTTTAAACGGGCTGAAGACCTATTCTTGCAAAATAAACGCATCCCTCAGGAGATTATTAATTCAGATACTATCTACGAAAGTGGGTGAACATATGGATTTGATGGATTATCAGAATATAGGCGAACGGACCAAAAGGCTAAATCCGATTTGGCACTTAGGGAGAGGGATGGATTTAGGTCCTGAATTAAATCCTTACCGCGAGCCCATTTGCCTGCGGATTTTGCTTGAAATCTTCCAAAGAGAAGTCCGTGATAACGGCAATCGAACGATACCCAATTTGGAAGAAATCGCGGATAGCTGCATCCGTCAACTTAAACTTCAGACAGACAAAGAAAAGAATGAGCGGTTAATTGAAGGTTTGATATGGAGCGGGAATCCCGTCTACCTCAGTTCTTTTCAAGCGCCGTTTTTCAATGAGACCACAAAAGAGTGGGAGGAGCATTCCTTCCGGTATCTAGAAGAAGATATGGAGTTCAGCGTCCCGGAAGAACAATACTACGTATATAAGTTGTCGGAAGAATCATATGAAATCATCTTTATGAGTCATGAAATTTTAGATGAACTTGATATTCCTATTCAGTCCTGGGTGGCGCTTCAGCTCATTAAAAAGAAGAATTATCGGGATGCATTGGACCGCCTGCAGCAGTTAATCATCCGGGTGCGGAAGTTAATAAGGAAGGAAGCCGAATATGCTGAGAACCTAAAACGCAATCCGAAAATTATCAACCAGCTGCCTTTCGAATCAGGTGAAGAACACAAAGAAAAAGTGCAACAGCAGTTCACAGAAGAGAAAAAACGTTATTTGGAAATGGAAAAACTGCTAAGTCGATTGGAGGACAATCCTGAAGTAGAAGTGGAGATTTACATCCTTCTGGATAAAATTAATGAGACTAGAGAGCAGCATGACCTCCTCGCACAGCTCGTTATCGAAAATGTCAAAACGGAGATTGATATACGCAAAAATCATTTCGAACACCTCTGGAAAAGACCTCGCATCTCCTTTAAGGAAGCCATTTGGGAAGAATTAATCCTTCAAAAGGGATTCAAGAACCCGGATGACATGTTCCTGTTACTCAACAAGATAGTCTCTCCTAAGAAACCATTTAAGTACCCATTGGATTGGTCCATTGAACAAGAAGTCACCTTGCCTGCCATCGATATAGACGATGAGGACGAACCTGTGGTTGATGAAGATAGCTTACATGAACCACCACTAGATTTTAAACCGATAGTGCTTCTTTGGAAGCCGGTCTTTCAGAAACTGTTGCAGTACGGGGAAGTTCATCTGAACACCATTTTGGAAGGGGAAGAGACGAAAGAAGAATGGCTGAATCAAAAATATGCAGTGGAACTTTGGAATCAATTTGTGAACAGTAAATTAAAGGTAAGCAAGGAAGATTTATTAAATTCCACTGACCAGCGCGTCCGTTTAATTCGAGAATTGATTCATGAAGATGACGTGTTTGAAGACATATTAAATAAAGAAATTATAACGCATTTTGACATGAACGATTTGCTCACCTTTTATTTGAAAGATGAACGAGGATTAAAAATTACTAACTACCGTATTGAATTAAAGGAGGCTTAAGTACATGCTCACGATGGAAAGCGTCGATACCGCGAATGAAATATATTGTGCGTTAATTGAAAAAGGAGCTCTGAAAGATTCAGATTCTTTAGTGTCTAAATACAAAGATAAAGACAATGAAGCGGTACGCCAAATCATTAAGAATCGATGCAAAAAAGAGGGGACGGATGTTCTCCTAGGGAAAGACTATCTTCATCTCATCTCCACTGAGAACAGTGTCTACTGCACGTCCTTCTCAGAACTGCGTGACAAATACTATTCCATTGAAAGCAAGAAGTATCTGCATCTCATCGGGTTGATTCATTTAACTTTTTTTTCGGAAGCCAATAACGAAATGACCAGTTTGCAATTGAATTGGCTTCACAACGGCATTTCCTATTACAAGCTGATTGACCAGGTAGACAGAGTGATTTCCCAGCTGTATGAAAAGCAAGTACAATCGAACGGCGATTTTTCCAAGGAGTTTTCAATAGCCATTGATGATGTATACCATCTCTGGAAAAGAAAAGACACGGATAAGCCCAATCGACAGAGGATTGCGCCCAGTAATAAAACCAAATTTGGATTAGTTCATACCGCTATGAAGATATTAGAAGATGATAATTTGGTTTTCATTAAGGTCGTCAAAACCAGTGCTCAAGCGATTCCTACCCCTCTGTTACATGAGCGTCTTGATTTGCAGTTTAACAATAACGTCAATTTCCAGGAAATTAAACAATTAATCAACGAAACCAAGAACGGATAAAGGAGGCAAGGCGATGGATACCTTAATGGCAAAAGCTCGGATTGTTAGCTTAAAGTACAACAAAATGCAAAAACAATATAAAAATCTGATGTTTGAATTTGAACAGGACGAAAAACCTGTGCATGCACTCATCACCCTTATGAACACAGGAGGAAAGGGGGTCTTTTTGCACGCGCTCTTTCAACTGATTGACCCCCTTATACGCTGGGGAAAAGAAGACAAGAGGGTCGAGAGTTTTTTCTTTAAACAAAAGAAAAAATTCGCTCCGTATACATTTCATATTTTAATAGAATGGAAGGTTGGTTCGGAACCGCATACGAAACTATTAACCGGGATTGCTGTCACAGCCAAACCAAAACTCGGCTACAAAAATGATGGTTCGCCGATTGACTTGGAATACATTACATATGTGTCCGAACACCATGAACACTCCCCTTTTGATATTGAAAGCATCCCGCTTTGGAATGATGAAACCGAAACAGCATTGCCGCTTGATAACTTGAAAACCTACTTAAAAAGGCACGAAGGTCACGTCAAAGTGTTTAACCGAAACCAAAAGAGAGAATACCTTCAAACTCTTAAGCAATATGGCATTGACCATGCGGAATGGAAAATACTCAAAAGCATTAATAAAGACGAGGGAGATGCCTCTGCTTTCTTCGCTAAAGCCAATGATAACCACAGCTTAATGTCAAACCTCATTATTCCAAGCATTGATAAACAAATTGAACCGGAGTACAAAAAGACTTACCAGGAATCTAAAAGCTTGGCAGAGACCTTTAAGGATGTGGCGATAGCCAGTCACGAGATGCCAAAACTATTAAATCGAGAATTCACGTACCGGATTATGAAGGACGAGCTGACTCCATTAACCAAGTATTTAAAAAAGTGTGCGGAAATCGAACTGCAGCTAAAAAAGCATAGGGAAAACGGGTTTATCCTAAAGGAATTTATGAATAAGGAAGCAGAACATAAAAGCCGCCTCAATGCCCACCTGGCAGATGATTTGCAAAAAATTGAGGATGAGTTGAAAGAATTAAAGTGGGAAGCAACGAATTTGAAGTATGCGAAGACCTTTTCTACGATTCGTGAGTTAGAGGACGAACTGGAAGAGCTCACTGCCAAATATCAGGACATTCAAGCTCGAATAAAGAAAGAAGAAGAACTGAAACTGGCGTTTACCTTAAAACTTAGATTACACGAACGCGATTATTTACGGAAACAGCTCAATGAGCAAGTTGAGAAAGCGAATGAACTTAAACGGGTCTTAAAGGTTGACGACTTGGAAAATGAAATTGCCCGAAATGTTGGATCCATAAAGAATCAGTGGGACAAAACCAGAGTAGCTTGGACAGAAACGAAACGGGAACATGTCCACTATATGAATCAATTGGACCAGGAACTTAATGAACATAGAAGCCATCAAAAAAGTATTGAGAGCGACATTGAAAAGCTGAGTACTACTCTCGTTCAAACTCTGACAAAGATGGATATGCACGAAACACATAAGAAAGAGTTGAAAAATAGATACGGGGACCAATTCGTAGAGGACACATACAGATATCACAAAGAAATGAAGGAGAAAAAGGAACGATTGCTTCAAAAACATGATTCACTTCAGGAGCAGTTAACGAATCTTTTAGCGGAACAAAAGTCACTTCAAAAGAAATCAGGAGAAACCGAAACCACCATTGTGAACCTGAAAGGAAAAATAGATTCCCTTTCACAAGAAATAACGGAAAAACAAGAAGAAGAACGCGAGTTAATGGATGAACTATCCGGTGTATTGAAAGAAAAAACGGAAGGTTATTCGAAAGAAACCATTGTATTGTTTGTCGAAACCCTCAAGCAGCTTGCCTCTCAAACCGAAAGGGCAATTGAAGCCAGCCTGCAAGATAAATGGAAATGGGAAAACCAATACGCCATCATGAAAGATTTCAATCACTGGGTTCCAAACGAAGAGTTGCTTGCCGTCAAAGAACAGATTACGTCTCAAAACATTTCCTGTACATTAGGAATGGAGATACTCTATCAGCAGTTAGAACATGCCGGGGAAGAAGTTGCCCGAAAAGAAATTGAGAAGAACCCGTTGTTTCCTTATTCAGTCGTCATTCACGAAAATGACATGGAAACCATTGATTTTTCCTTTTTAGAGTCCCTAGCTTTCAGGTCTCCGGTACCAATCATGATTCGCGAACACATGCAGAACCATAGCGTGCCGGACAAGCAAGAAGAGGAACATCTATATCCCATCCACGGTGGTATGTTTCTATCAATTGATGAATGGCTTCACCAAGCATTGGATTTACATGCCTTTGAGGAAAAGAAAAAAGAAATAGACCGAAAAAGCGATGATGCCGCGTTTACGTTGGGACATCACCAAGAGTATCTATCAACCGTGCAGGATTTTATGCATCGCTGCCATTCTTCCCTAAGCGGAAAGAATTCGACTATCTTGATGAAGGAAAGAGAGCAAGTACAGCAGGATTTACATGCCTATCAAGACCTATTAAGCACCATCCAAGAACAGCTAATCACGATTGAAAAGGAATATAAACAGCAATCAGATGACATCCTTCGCATTCATAAAGAGATTCCACTGTTTGAGAATCAGATTCAAGCCAGTGAGGAGTGGATGCAGAAAGAACAAGAGTATAAAACATTCATCGAAGAAGTAAGAAGCTTACGCAAGGAAATTTCTGCGCGAGATGAGGAACTGATTCAACTGAAGATGACCATTGAAAATGCAACCAAAAATTATCAATCCTTTAAGGAAGCATATTTAAACTGGAAAAGGCTCGCTGAAGAACAATTTGATAGTCTTCGGCACGTTTTGAACTGGGTGGATAATCCATTTCATGTCTATATGAAGCCAACGTTAGCAAATAAGGTGAGTCCGCCTACATACAGCGAAGAAGCGACAGATAAACTAAAACGTCTGCTGTTTACTCATAGAAACCTAAACAGTCAGATGGAGAGCAAAAACTCGGAGCTGGCTGAAATTTCGGTTGAAATACGGAGGATTCTCAAAGATATTATGGAAAAAGAGGCAGTGTTATCAGAACTGGATGAGAACTGGCAGAAGCAACATAAACCTACCGAATCTAAAGTTGTCCTGCGCCAATCGATTGACACTCACACAAACAATGAGTCCGTCTTCCAAACACAAGCTCAGCAGGTCAATAACTCAATAATCAAGATAAAAGGAAATCTAGAAGCTTACAGCGATACTCTTGAGACTGAGGAGAAACAGGTACTGGCGTTAGGCATCAAAGAACCAGACTCTTGGCAAGATAGAGACTTGGCAGAGAAAGAAAAGGAAATTAAACGGAACCGGGATGCCGCTAACAACCTAAAACGAACAGCGATGAAGGAACGGGATGACAACGAATCCTTACTACAGCAATTAACTTTCATCATTAATCAACTGGAATCGATGGACTTAGAAGAAGTAAGCATTGGAGATTTAACAGGCATCGAATGGCTTGAAGGCATTCAGCAAAATTATCAGGCGAAATTCAACTCCTGGACGAAAGAATATACCTCTTTAACGAAATCTCAAAAAATCCTGGAGACTCAATATAATGCACAATATGAAGAATATAAAAGAAGAATTAGCTCAGTCAAAGACGTAGATGCTATCATTCTATCTAAGGTTCAATCGTATTTTGATGAAATCAGTACACAATCTTACAGTCGTAAATACGAGAATGTTACCAGCATTTTGGAGTCCTTTGATAAGGAACTGGAACGTCTTTCAAAAAATAAGGATGAAAGCATGGAAATCCTAAAGCAATGGATAGACCGGGTGACCTATCGCATCAACCTTATCATCAAAAAACTGAAACAAAGTGTCGCTAAAATGAAAATTACGAATCGTAATAACCATCCTTTCCGTTTAGTCAAGTTTGCTAAGAATTATCGATTCAACGATAACCTTGAACAGCAGCACAGCATCCTGAGTGATTTCTTCATTCAAGTCATAAATGACCTGAAAGAGAAATGTGAAGACATCAAAGATGTTCCCCTTTACGAAATTGAACAGCGCATCGACATCAGCACGTTGGTGTTAAAAGCGCTGGATAATCAATTTCCAACTTTGTATATTTACAACCCTGAAGGTCAGAATCGTTTGCTTTACAGTAAAGAACAAGAATCCTATTACTCTGAGTGGGCAACAATTATGGGTTCCAGTGAGGATGTATCCGAGGCTGCCGGAAGCGGTGGACAAAAACTAATGACTCAACTCATCATTATGGCAATGTTGATGAAGATAAACAAGAAAGGCTGGTCTGTCTTAATCTCAGATAATCCATTCAGTAAGATGGTTTCCCAACATGTCGTCACACCGATATTTGCTCTTTGTGAGTTGTTAAACATCCAATGGATTGTGGTTTCTCCACCAGAGCTAACCTCCACCGTTGAATTAACGAAACACTTTCCGGTCATCCATCGTCTATCATTTAAAAGAACCGATGGCAAAGATGTGGTTCAGGATGAAGTCCATGTGAATAAGCGTATTTACATCGACGATGAAAATATTCTAAACGAGCAAAAAGTTTCTTCTGATTGAAACAAATCACGACACGTGTTAAGGAGGAACTGAGAAAATTTTGGTAGAAAGGGCCTGACCCCGGTTGCGTTAATACGTTAATTAAAGAGGGGACAGGCCTCCCCTTCATATTCTTTCGTATTTTACAGTGGAATTAGTGGTATGGTTTTCGCATTGCGCACGATTCTGGAGTTTCATTTGCTATTGAATAGTATGGTTGTACAGCGCAGCAACCCACTTCATATTTTTGTCACTACTTAATCCACTAATAACCATCCATCATTTATAACAGAATTTTTAGTAGTATAAATAAGATATAAGAGTCTACTTTTTGGGCTGATCAAGTGCTTGGTAAGCTACCTGATACTTTCCTCCATCCGTAACTTCTGAATGGTACAAGGCCTTGAGGGCATTGTTTTTTTCAAGACCATGCTCAGCCTTCAGTTCTTTAAAGCGTGTATGCAGTTCTTTATTTTCCTTAATTAGTTGTTGCATTTGCGATTTTAAATACTTCAAAATATTTTCTCCTATCTGAATCTCTGAGTTTATTCTAATTTTTAAGGGAAATAACCTGTTTAAAAAGCTCCCTAAATTTCTCCCGGTCATCTTCTGTAAAAGGCTTTGGTCCCTTTGTTCGCTGTCCGCTTTTTCTAGCCATTGCACTTAAATAACGCGTTTGTAATAATTGGTCAATATTTTCATTTGTATATCTAAATCCTTTATGGTGGAGTACGATAATTCCTTTTGCTAAACCTAGTGACGCAAGACCATAATCTTGCGTCACGATAATATCTCCTTTTTCCACTAACTTCACAATCCGATAATCTGCAGCTTCTGCTCCAGAATCGACATAAATGTTTTTCACTCCGGATGGCTGTTTTGCATTAGAAAAATGAGAAAAGCTTGTAACAAGGATAACCGGAATTTCAAAATTCCTTGCTTCAGAAATAATAATATCTTTCACCGGACAAGCATCTGCATCCACATAAATTTTCATCTTTCCCCTCCTGTTAAGAAGTTCGACTTAATTTAACTTAACCTTTTCAAAGGGCCTGGTGACTTTGTTTAAAAATAATCAAGAGTTCTTCCTTTTGCTGTATTTTTCTTTCCTCATATTATACTTTATAGAATTGTGTTGGCAAATGGTGGTTCAATTGCCCACAAAATAGGTTGCTAAATCATCTGCTTTTATTAAATCTGAAAGTCTTCTGTGCCCTCAATATCCATAGTATACTGATTATTTTTAGCAAGGCAGAGGGTCCCGTCTCCGTCAATGTAGCCCATGATAAAATCTGTATAAAACTTTCTATCTAGATTTTCTGGAAATGTAATTTTATGAGTTTTCTTTGGAACAACTTCAAATTTAATTAAATCTTTTGCTAATTCTGAGTAGAAAGGGCCTGACCCCGGCTACGTTAATACGTTATTTAGTGAGGGGACAGGCCCCTTTTCCTAGGGCATATAGTGCATTTTCCTCAATTCTTTCATCTTATTTTTATAATAAATTATCTTATGTATGTTGATGAGGAATGTACTTATATGTGCTTATTAATGTTAAATGATTTCTTCGAGTATCCAAGGAAATTAGGGGACGGTTCGCGTGTTTATTCGTGTAAGAGAAACAAGAGAACCGTCGCTGTGTTTCTAAGGTTTTCTTGTCAAATTGAATTTTTGACTCAATTTTTTAATTAGCATTTCTTCAAGTAGAGGAGATGCTTTTTTATTTACATTTTATAATTTGGAATACAGACAAGCCTAGAGAACATACCTTTTAACATACACAGGAACACACACTGGAATATAGAGGAACTCGGTGTTCTAAACAATAAAATGGAGAGGGGTATCAGAATGGGAAAGTATACAGCAAGTAAAGCGAGAGGCAAGGGAAGGGAATCTTGGTCGATTGTATTTCGCCACCCCGTCAAAAAAGATCAGTATGGGAAAGTTGGATTACGTGTTCGGAGGGGATTAGGGACTACTGATGAAGGAAGAGCTGATATGTTGGTTGCCCAATTGAATGAAATTTTAGCAGATGAATCGATGTGGAATGTCTCCTCTAAGGAGAAGGCCAGCTTAAAATATGATGAAAAAATTGTTTCTGCCTTTTACGATGCGTTGGAGGCAAAAAAGATAAATTATACAGAACTAAGAGATGAGCAGCTGCCTTTGCCAACCTCTAATCAAGGTTACGCGAATGTCCTTTTAGTTGGTACTACAGGTGCAGGAAAGACTACGTTGCTTCGTCAGGTAATTGGGACGGACCCGAAAAAGGAGCGTTTTCCTTCTACTTCGCCAAACAAAACAACGGTGTCGGATACAGAAGTTATTTGTGCTGATGGCGCTTATGAGGCAGTTGTCACTTTTTTTGATCAGCGAGAAATTCGATTGCATTTAGAGGATTGTGTGATGGCTGCCGTTCTTGCAATGCTTAAGGGAGAAGATAATTGGACGGTAGCACAGCATTTGTTAGAACATAGTGAGCAGCGCTTCCGTTTCTTCTATGTGCTTGGTGAGTATGAGGTGGACGAAGACGAGACAGATGAGGATGATATTACCTTTGAGGAAGCGGTTTCTCTTGAGGAAAAGAAAGCTTTTGCGAATGTCATTAGTGGGTATTTGGATCAGGTAGCAGAGCTTACAAAATTAAGCAAAAAGGTAATGGAACAGCTAAGAAATGAGCTAAATGTTAATTACCAAGAATTAAGCTCTGTTGACCGGAATGCATTTGAGGAGTTATTAGATGAAGAGCTTAGACAAAGTAAAACGTTTCATTCATTAGTAGACGATATGATCGAAGAGATGGCACTGCGCTTCGAGCATCTACAAGTAGGCGAAATAATTCAACGTAATGGAGATTGGCCGATTACTTGGAAATTCAGTACAGACAATCGCGAAGCATTTATTCAAACCATCCGAAAGTTCTCAAGTAATTATGCTCCACAATTTGGTAGGCTTCTTACCCCACTCGTTCAAGGAATTCGTGTAAAAGGTCCATTTAAACCTGAGTGGAGTGAACGTGTGCCAAAGCTGGTGCTTATTGACGGGCAGGGGTTAGGACATACGGCTTCCACTTCCTCTAGCATCCCTGCTCAAACGTTACGTAAGTTTGAGAAAAGTGATGTAGTTTTATTAGTAGATAGCGCAAAGCATCCGATGCAAGCAGCTTCGTTAGCCGTCTTGAGAAGTGTAGCTGCCAGTGGAAATATTGCTAAACTTCGTATTTGTTTTACTCATATGGATGAACTATCTGGGGACAGCCTACGTAACCGGAAGAGTAGAGTTCGTCATGTAAATGCATCGTTAAACCAAGCAGCTAACTATATTCGGGAGCGATTAGGACCTGAAATCGCATTAAATATGGACACAAACCTATCTAATCGATCTTTTTATCTAGAAAAGCTAGATAAAGTGGTGGATGAAGGAAACAAGCATACCAAGGAAGAATTAGATAAATTGCTCCGATTTCTGCAGATAAGCATCTTTAATCCTGTGGATTCAGATGTGATACCTGTATATGATGAGGCAAATTTAGTGATTGCCATACAAAAAGCAACGAAAAGCTTTCACGAATTGTGGAATAGTCGGTTAAGTGGAGACCAGAAACGCCATTGGGCTACGATAAAGGCATTGTCGAAAAGAAAGGCATTGGATTTCGATGATGGTGAATTTCGAGACCTTCGACCAGTGGCCGAAATAACAGATTTTCTGATGGAGCAAGTAAGAAGAATGTTAAATCATCCCGTGTACTGGGTTCCTGAAACACATGATGAGGAACAGAAAAAGCTTGCTGCAGATAAGATTGCAAGGGATGTTCATATGAAAATACTCGATTATTGTACATCCCGTTTGTGGAAAACGCATCTTACACAATGGAATGTTGCCTATGAATACCGTGGACAAAATTCGAGTCTAAAACGAACAAAAGAAATCTTTAGTATTTTCGATAAGGCAGGTCCAATACCAGGGGAAACGACAACAATTGATTCGCACGAATATTTAAAAGATATTCGAAAAATTGTAAGAGAATCCATTTCCACTAAGGGTGGAAAGTTGCTACAGCCATAAATGTATAACGGAGTATAGAAATATACTATTTGGAAATCTCTAAATTGGTGTATCTAGCAATGGGTGAAGACCTAACGGGGAAAACGACATTTCAAGTAATCTTGTTTCGGTATTTCTGAAATCAGAACTATGCGACGTTACCTAGCAACATTCAGCTTCCGGTTGATTCAGGAACAAATGAACTAAATGCAATGGGCGAAGCAATCAGGTGAAACTAAAGGATATCAATCTATTTTCGGATACTTTCAGGAGTTTGATAAGCAAAAAGGAGATGTTTGCATCTTATGGTCACATATATTACCGTACACACATTATGGCAAAACACATCAAGCAATAAATGATATAAACGCAATGCTACTTCCCCCTTTATATAAAAGGGGGAAGTCAGACTGTCGACAAACTCGATGAAAATCGTGCTTGTCTGCAGTCTTTTTTATTTTAAAATAGAAGTAATACAATGCTTGAGGTGATTTAAATGCTTTCAAAACATAATCCAATTCAACGGGATCA
>JAPSKD010000460.1 GCA_031177865.1 Bacillus sp. (in: firmicutes)
AACTATCATCTTCAGAAAACTGAAATTTCAAGTCATTCCATATACCAATATTGACTCCGGGGGTTGTGATATCACAAATATTGGAGAATAATTTCGGCATTTGATCTAAATATTTTTGATCACCAAAAAAGCCCTCACTAGGTACAATTTCGCATCGTTCAATACATTTCTCTTTCCACCACTTCAAACAAGCTAGACCCATTTCGTCTTTTTTGAAGCTTATATAGCCAGAGTTATAATATCCGGTTACTTTTTGCATATGCCGCGTAAAATTGGCATTCCAAGAGGGGTTGTATTTTTCTTCCGGAGACAATAGGACCGAGCAGCCTGGTTGATTCTTGAAGATAATGGAAGGGTCATTCCAAAAATACAAATCACAATCAAGATAGGTTAATCTATTAGCGGTTGGATGTTTCATCATAAGATGTTCTAAAAAAATCGGTTTTAACGTCCAACAGTATTCATGGACCTTCCTTGCTTTTTTTAAAGCTAAAACATCTTCCCCAAGTTCGTTTTCATGAACTACGTGGAGATTCTTCATGTTTAATTTTTTCAATAAGTCATATGCCTCGTTGTCAACACATAGTGCAAATAGATCAAAATCCTCTTTTGACACCTTTTGCATGGAACTAAGCAGGGCTAGGAATTGGTATACCCTCCCCTTAGATAATATGGAACAATATACATTCTCCATTGAACCACCTCATTTCGTCTTTTTTTACACATCAATTTTTAATTTTTGATACTCGTCAATCTGCTTCATGCAAATTGCCATCAAGTCAGCATTAAATTGATAGACCTGTGACCATTCCATGACTTTGTCAATGGCGGATTCGACATTCCATTTAGGATGCCAGCCTAATTTGAATTTTGCTTTTGAACAATCAAGCCTTAAATAGTGGGCTTCATGCAGATGATGGCCGTTTTCTATTTCATATGCGGCACCATTACCCCATTTGGCGCAAAGACGGTTCACAACCCACTCTACTGTTTTTCCTCCATCGTCGTCTGGTCCAAAGTTCCAACCTTCTATATACAGTTTTCCATCAGCATATAATTTTTCCGCCAATAACAGGTACCCGCTTAGAGGATCTAGTACATGCTGCCACGGCCGAATGGCATAAGGATTTCGAATTTGAATTTTTTCACCCTTTAACAAGGTTCTAATGCAATCCGGGATTAAGCGATCAACCGCCCAATCACCGCCGCCAATGACGTTACCGGCCCTTGCAGTTGCAATTACCACTCCGTGCGATTCATGATTCTCAATATGAAAAAATGATTTGCGGTAAGCATCTGTTACTAACTCAGAGCAGGCTTTACTGCTAGAATACGGATCATATCCTCTAAGCGCATCCGATGATGCCGGCAAGCTTCTAATACATTCCATGTGCCGCGTATATTGGTTTCAAACGTTTGAACCGGATTCTGGTTTGCTGTCCCTGCGATGGATTGTGTTGCTTTATGAAAAACAGTATCGATTCTAGATTTTTGGCAGTGCCTCTTGGATTATGGAGAAATCCTCTAATGTTCCGTGAACTACGTTGATTTTAGAATAAAGTCCCTCCTGAAACGTAGAAGAGTCCAGCACTTTTCCTCGAATAAGTCCTGTTATATTGGCACTTGACTTTGCCAATTCTTTTATCAAATATCTGCCCTGAAAGCCAGTACATCCTGTAACAAACACATTTCGATCCTTCCAAAATGGTTTCATACTATTCATCATCATTCTTAATCACTTACTTTGCCCAAAGATTCTTTCCTTGCTTCCACATTTCATTCAGTTCTAACACGTTTTTATAGGTATCTGCTGCCATCCAGAATCCCCCATGAAGATATACGGCCAATTCACGATCTAGTACCAAATTTTTTAAGGATTCTTCTTCAAATATGCAAATGAGACTATCTGTTAAGTATTCGAAAACTTTAGGTTCTAAAACAAAAAACCCGCCGTTAATGATCCCTTCGCTCTGTGATTTCTCATGAAAGGATTCGGCTATTCCCTTTTTAACGGTTAAAGTACCGAATTGGCTAATATGATTAACTCCTGTTACGGTCGCAATGGCCCCGGAATTTTTATGAAACTTCAGTAAATCCAATAAATTGATATCGGCTAATCCGTCAGCATAGGTTAGCATAAATGTTTCGTTTCCTATATATTCTTGTGCTTTTTTAATCCTTCCACCCGTCATCGTCTCTAATCCTGTATCAAGAAATGTAATTTTCCACTTTTCTGGCTGCTGCAGCAACTGAATGCTGCCATTAGCCGTATCTAATGTAAAACTATGATTTTTCCAATTATAATTCGAAAGTACTCCTTGATCATTTCTCCTTTATTGCCGAGCAGGAGAATAAATTCATCGAAACCATATTACTTATATCGTTTCATGATATGCCACAGCAAAGGCTTGTCCCCTACTTTGGCTAAAGGTTTTGGGACTTCATTTGTCAGCTCACGCATCCTCGTCCCCTTTCCGCCGCAGAGGATTACTACTTTCATCCATCTCCCCCCATTTTTATTTTGACTTTCTTTATCTTATTCGGTCATTTATTATTGTTAACGGCTTATATCTACATTTGGCCATAAAAAAACCAAGCAAAAACCGTAACGGGTTCAGATACCTGTCACAAAAATATAAAAAGAACTAACAATTGTTAGTTAAGTTGAATAAGAAATTGAAGGCCAAATTGTTATACAATTTGGCCTTTTGATATTTACATTCAACTTGTTTTGAGCGATTTTAGATTATTATGTTAAAATTAAACAAAGATTGTGAAAAATTGCACTTAAACTAACGTGGCAGGATAGTTAAACAATTTCTCCTATAATCTATTCTTCTTTTGTTGTATAATAATACCAATATATAAATATTTATACACAAAAAGGAGTGGAGTTAAATGAAGATGATTTGTGAGTCCGAAATATTAGATGATTATTTACTTGAATTAAATGAAGTTAATTATTCACATCCTAAAATTAAAGAAAAAGTGGAGGAACTTTTTACCCCCTCCC
>JAPSKD010000461.1 GCA_031177865.1 Bacillus sp. (in: firmicutes)
GCACCAATCGGAGTATTTGCCTTAATTGGTGTAACGATTTCCAAGTATGGTTTTGCCTCATTGATTCCATTGGGCAAGCTGGCGCTTACTGTATATGGAGCCATGATCTTCTTTGTTCTTGTTGTGTTGGGGATAATGGCCAAAGTTGTCGGGTTCAGCATCTTTAAATTATTGAAGATGATAAAAGAAGAATTGATTTTGGCATTCTCAACTGCAAGTTCTGAAACAGTGCTTCCGAGAATCATGGACAAAATGGAGAAAGCGGGAAGCCCGAAACATATTTCGTCATTCGTTATTCCAACAGGCTATTCATTTAACCTGGACGGATCCGTTTTATATCAGGCCATTGCCTCTTTATTTATTGCACAGATGTTTGGCATAGAATTAAGCATAGGACAGCAAGTTACATTAATGTTAGTTCTGATGGTTACATCGAAAGGAATGGCGGGCGTGCCCGGCGTATCCTTTGTCGTGCTGCTGGCTACATTCAGCACAATTGGATTGCCTGCAGAAGGCCTTGCCTTTATTGCCGGCATCGACCGTATCCTTGATATGGGCCGAACAGCGGTTAACGTGGTGGGGAACTCACTTGCGGCTATTGTTATTGCTAAGTGGGAAGGTCAATTTAACCCTCCATCAGAAGAAAGATTTGAACAAGCTTCTTAATATATTGGAAAACACTAACAAATGGCAACGTATTTGTTAGTGTTTTTTTTGTTCCTTTGTGCCATTCCAAAAAGAGAGGAAGATGGAGCAGGTTTGGACAGAAAAGCAGGAACCAACGTGAGAGAGTCCAAAGGTGGCTTATGAATGGTTAATGCTGCTCCACTTTTATCAAATAGCCCTTAAGGTCATAATTATATTATAATGGAGTAAAAACTAGGAGGAGTTAACTTGGCAATGGGAAATATGGAGCTGTCACAAGAACAGCGTGAGGAACTGCTGGAATCTCTGAAAGTACGTTTTGAGAAAAACATGCACCGTCATGAAGGTGTGGAGTGGGCTGATGTACAAGCGAAGCTCGAGGCTAATCCTGAAAAACTGTGGTCGCTCAGTGAAATGGAAGCAACTGAAGGTGAACCGGATGTTGTCCGCCATGATAAAGAGACGGACGAATACATATTTTATGATTGTTCAGCTGAAAGTCCAAAAGGCAGGAGAAGTGTTTGTTACGACCGTGCAGCGCTGGAGGCACGGAAAAAACACAAGCCGGACAACAGCGCTATGGATATGGCAGCGGCCATGGGCATTGAACTTTTAACAGAAGAGGAATACCGGGAGCTTCAGGAGCTTGAACCTGTCGATAAGAAAACCTCGAGCTGGGTACAAACACCTGAGAATATCAGAAAACTTGGAGGGGCTATCTTTTGTGACCGCCGCTACGACACTGTTTTTATATATCACAATGGAGCCGATTCCTATTATGGGGCAAGGGGTTTCCGCGGCTCGCTGAGGGTTTAGATTCATTGCAGCAATTTTGGGGAGATGACTTCCTGAAGACTGCACTTTAACGAACATGTTCTTTATTCCGCTGCCATTACGGCGGCTCTTTTTCTTTTTGTAAAAACGGGCAGTTTAGTCGAATATAGCACCAAATATCTGAATAATACAATATAAAGGAAACCCATAAGAATGGGAGTGTCGTACTTGAAAATATTGGTCACTGGTTCCACAGGCCAACTAGGTTCAGCTTTGCTTAATCATCTAAAGGATTCTGGCTATAAAGTTAAATTAACTTCTAGGAGAAAACCTGATGGAATAGGACATTTTGAGTGGATTTATAGCGATTTATCGTCAAGTGAAGGAATAGAAGAAGCAGTAAAAGATGCAGATGTAATCCTTCATGCAGCAACAAGCCCAATTAAAAATTCTAAAAGTGTAGAGATTTCAGGCTTTAAGGAGTTATTAAAAAAAGCACAACACGTGAAACATTTTATTTATCCGTCAATTGTTGGGATTGATGAAATACCATTTAACTATTATAAGCTAAAATTAGAAGCAGAAGAATTGCTGAAAAAGAGCTCTATCCCTCATACAATCGTACGCGCCACTCAGTTCCACCATTTTATAGATAATTTATTTCTATCCAAACCCTTTCTTAAAAGATATATTGTCCCGGGAAAATTTAAGTGTCAAAGTGTAGATGCGGGTGAATTTGCTGATCATCTAATAGGTTTAGTGGATAAAGAACCACAAGGAAGAGCGGAGGATTTTGGCGGACCAGATGTTATGACATTAAGTGAAATGGCTGATCTGAAAATCAAACTAAATAATGAGCCAAATAAAGTTTTAAGCTTATCTCTAACTGGAAAACTGTATAAATCCTTTTCTGATGGGAAAAATACCAATCCTGCTCGAAAAATGGGGGGAATTACATTCGGGGAATATCTAAGTAAAAAGATTGATTGTTAGGATCAGGTTGCAAAAAAAGGGGTGCACCCATACTGTTTAAGGCGTTGATCCAGGAAGGGATTTAACGCTATTTTTTGTGGAATTACATTAATATGCAGATAAGGAATCCAGTTAAAAAAATTACATAATAGAGGTAATCACCTATGATTTATTTTAGATTTTGTTTTTATCAATTCTTTTTATTTTCCATATGCTTTTTTATTAACATCAACCTTGATAAATATATCAGTAAACCATTTACTCGTGTTGATTTAATCGCCATATGTATAAGTATGCCAATCTTAATCATTCTTTTTATCGCTGTAAGTAAGTTATATAGAAGATTCGAAGTTATTAGATTGCGAAATAAAATATTTATTTCAATACCTATTTTTATCATATCAGTTCTACTTGCAGGTTTTCTGGGGCAACTGTACTTCTAGAGATCAGCTGCAAAGACGGCTGCCTTCTCTTTTTAAGAGGTTTTTAAAGAGAAAAATCTAATGTTTTTAGTAACGGATCAATTTTTGAGTCAAAGGTGAAAAAGTAAGATTTATTTTCATCATCAAATAAGAGTAAATATGGCTTTTCGTTTTTTGGAATGATAATGATC
>JAPSKD010000091.1 GCA_031177865.1 Bacillus sp. (in: firmicutes)
TACATCTTTTGGTCCCAAGCTGATAGGTAAAACAACATGTTTTCCTCATCCTTACCTCATCTTGAGAATGCTTCACCGAGTAGTATTTTTGAATAGGATTAAGATGGTATTTACCAAACAGATTACCCTTTGCTTCCTTGATTAAGAAATTGAAATCACTTTGGACATTTGGATTTTCGCTTTCCTTTAATTCTGTCTCATATAGCCAGAATAGATAAACGGCGATATTTTCCCACAGGATAAGTTTTGAAACCTTGAACGTTTTTTCAAAATGCTCAATAATTGGGTAGAGATTGTGAGCAAAAAGGTCGCGGAAAACACCTTTCCGCCATTCATCACGGTCTTCACCATTCCATTCCTCGAAGGATGGATTCTTTAACGAAATCATCGGGAGCCAGTCTTTGCCACGTTCAGCTTCTTCCATTTCAATATTTTCCAAAGATAGATTCAATTTCTTATTAGCGGTCGTCATGGCAAAAAGGGAAATGACGGCAATAAATGCATATCTTTTTATAAAAATGGAGGCTGCCACTCTTTCGGAAGGCGAACCGATTGAACACGCTAAATTCCTCATGAAGTCCAATGCAAAAGACGTATTCATTAGTTTTGCAACATTAAATGATTGGCCTGTTACTAATTTGAACCTATACTTCTGTAAAGGACTAAGATCATTTTCTGTAAGTATATTACCCATGGGACACAGCCGCCTTTTGGAGAATACGTCTTCCTTTTCCATAAGGAATACAAAGTGGTGTTCCGAATAAAGGATCCATGGTTACCTCACATTCCATGCCAAATACATTTTTGACAAGATTGCGGTTAATTACATACTCTGGCCTTCCTTGGTCATACACCTTTTGATCTTTTAGGGCAACGATATTGTGTGCATAGCGGCAAGCGAGATTAAGATCATGAAGAACCATTACAACCGTTCTTTTTCTCTTTTCATTGAGTTCGAATAGAAGGTCAAGAATTTCAATTTGATGTGTCATATCCAAATAGGTTGTTGGTTCATCTAAGAGAATAACGTCCGTATCCTGTGCTAGGGTCATCGCTATCCAGGCGCGTTGCCTTTGACCGCCTGAAAGAGAATCAACCGTTCGCTCTTTCAAATCCTCTAACCGGGTAGCTTTTAGCGCATCATTAACTTTTTTCTCATCTTCCTCCGACCATTGTTTTAACCATGATTGATGAGGGTAACGACCCTGTTTTACGAGTTGAAGCACAGTCAGTCCTTCAGGTGCTGCTGGGGATTGAGGAAGTATCGCCATTTTTCTCGCTACTTCTTTCGTAGAGAGCTTAGCAATGGCTTCGCCCTCCAAAATAACGACACCGGATTTCGGCTTAAGAAGACGAGCGATTGAACGAAGGAGAGTTGATTTTCCGCAGCCATTAGCTCCAATAAAAACGGAAATTTCACCTTGAGGAATTTTTAAATTTAATTCATCAATGATGAGTGTATCCCCGTATGAAAGTGATAAATTTTTCGTTTCAACCGCATTCATCATCTGCCATCTCCTTTTGTAATCAATCAAGTTTATGTTAATAGGCTTGTTTACAGTATATGATTTAGACCCTATTGCGGGTTGTATTTACGTCTTATATAGTATTAATATTTTCTACAGTTCTAAGTTTATAATTAATTGATAATGATTGTCAATGAGTATGAAAATCATTTTCATTCGTAATGCACCAGTGTGTTATTAATAAATATAACTGCGTTAAAAAAAGAGAAACCATTTCAATGAAATGGCTTCTTGTTTGTGAAAACTAAGTGTTTCTCGTTTTAAATAATAGATAGATAAAGTATGGTGCTCCAATACTTGCCGTAAAGACACCCGCAGGAATTTCTAATGGTGAAAATAATGTTCGCCCAACTAGGTCCGCAAGCATTACTAAAATTCCTCCGAGGAGTGCAGATACAGGAAGCAATGCTCCAAATGCAGAACCCACTAATCTCCTAGCCATATGCGGCGCCATTAAGCCCACGAAACCGATCCCTCCAGCGAAAGCTACTGAACCCCCAACCAAGCCAGTACTTAGCAGCATTAAAACCAAGCGTTGTCTTTGCACCCGTCCTCCAAGGCCTGTTGCTACTTCATCACCAAGTTCCTGAATGTTTACATTCCTGGCATAGATGAATGCAATAATAATCAGTATGAATATCCATGGAACAAGAGCAACTACATTATTCCAAGTAGAACCGTAGACGGTACCCGTAATCCAAATGTTTGCCTGGCTTGCTTGATAAATAGGACCTAAAACCATCATAAAGGTGGTCAAAGCCTTTGTTAAGCTCATCAAACCTATTCCGATTAAAATAAGTCTAATGGGAGAAACCCCATTTTTCCATGCCAAAATATAAACGAGAAATGCCACAACTGCTGCACCTATAAATGCGGCTAGGGGCAGCCAGTGAATACTTACCGTTAATACATGATTTTTATCACTAAAAATAGCCAAAAAACCTACAACCGCTACCGATGCACCGCCAGTAATCCCTAAGATATCAGGAGATGCAAGCGGGTTTCGTATCATTCCTTGCAAAATCCCCCCTGCCACTGCCAGTCCCATCCCGGCCATTAAAGCAACAATGATTCTAGGTAATCGGAAGGATTGAATGACAAGGGCTTCCATTTCAGACCCTCCGCCAAAAAACACCTTCAATACATTTAAAGGGCTTATTCTCATTTCTCCTAATCCTGTACTAATAACAAAAACAGCCGCGGTTCCCAATAACAATCCGATAAACACAAACATTGCTTTTTTATCAATTAAATAAGAGATTTTCCCTTGGTTGATTCTAAAGATTTTGTATTTACTCATCGCCCATTGAACCCCCTTCTAGCAATATAAATGAAAAATGGGGTTCCAATAATCGCCGTCATAACGCCGACTGGGACTTCCTGAGGCATTAAAATATATCTGGAGGCGATATCTGCTGCCAGTAAAAGCACTCCTCCAAGAAGGCCAGAAAATGGGATTACCCAGCGATGATCTATTCCCACTATAGAACGGGTAAGATGTGGAACGACAATACCAATAAATCCAATTGGTCCTGCAACAGCAACTGCCCCACCTGAAAGGAGGATTACTACTATTCCAATCGTAATTTTTAATAGAGCTGTGTTCAATCCAAGACCTTTGGCTACATCCTCCCCCATAGATAGGACATTCATTTTTTTTGCTATGATCAAAGAAATGATCCAGCCTCCAATTAAATAAGGAAGTACAGCTATTAAATTATCAAGGCTTCTTCCTGCCACTGATCCAGCAAGCCAAAATAATACTTGCTCTAAGGCTGCTTCATTTAAGACAAGTATCCCTTGTGTAAAAGAGGCAAATAATGCTGTCATTGCAGCACCCGCTAGAGTCAGTTTCATCGGGGTCAACCCTTCTCTTCCGACTGACCCAATTGCATAGACACTTATTGCAGCTACAGCTGCACCAAAAAAGGATAACCAAGTAAACAGTTGAAGACTTCCAACACTAAAGACTGTTACGGCTATAACAACAGCAACCCCAGCTCCGGCATTTACCCCAAAAATATCCGGGGAGGCTAGAGGATTTTTCGTTACTGTCTGCATTAAGACACCTGAAATCGCTAAACTTGCCCCCACCGCTGCGGCAATAAACGCACGTGGGATTCTAACAGATTGAATAACAATATGTTCATTAGATCCATCGAAATTGGTTAAGGCTTCTATAGCCATTTTCCATGTGGTATCTGTATACCCGTAGACAATACTTGCTGCCATTAAGAGAAGCAATATAATAATAGCAATAAAGAGTCCAACCCACCTTTGGCCAGTTTGTTTTAGCAGCATATCGTTAATCCCTTCTAATCTATTTATATATAAAACGCTTGTATATCAGTATTTTCATGTATCAGTCTATTTGAATAGTGGAAAACTGTCAATGAGTTGATAATCATTTTCAATTTGGTGATTGACAGGCTAGCGAAAACGTTTTATGATAATTTTGTAAATGAAAATGATTATCATTAACAATAAGATTATTTGGGGGTTACATACGATGAAAGGTTTTAAAAATTTATTTGCAGTCATTACATTAATTGCTATTTTCCTTCTTGCTGCCTGCGGTAATACGGAAGAAAAACCGGCTACACAAGATGAAAACGACACTAAAACAGAAGACACTAGCTATACGGTAGAACATGCAATGGGGTCAACAACATTAGAAAAAACGCCTAAAAAAGTTGTTATTTTAACCAATGAAGGTACTGAGGCTTTACTTGCACTTGGAATTAAGCCAGTTGGTGCTGTTCAATCTTGGCTTGGGGATCCATGGTATGATCATATCAAAGAGGATATGGACGGTGTTGAAGTTGTTGGCGTAGAGAGTGAAGTGAATTTGGAAAAAATCGCTACACTTAAACCTGATTTAATTATCGGAAATAAGCTTCGTCAAGAAGCTGTTTACAGCCAATTAAGTGCAATTGCTCCTACTGTTTTTTCCGAAACCCTTAGAGGTGATTGGAAAGAAAACTTTAAACTATATGCAAAAGCTTTAAACCTAGAAGAAAAAGGGAACGAAGTACTTACTGATTTTGATAACCACGTTGCAGACTTGAAAGAGAAACTTGGTGATAAAGTAAATCAAGAAGTATCAGTTGTCCGTTTTATGGCTGGAAAGTCTCGTATTTATTATACTGATTCTTTCTCTGGTATTATATTTGATCAAGTTGGTCTAAAACGTGCTTCGCAACAGGCAGAGCTTTTTACTCCTGATAACAAGCTGGGTAACCTTGCTATCGAAGTTGGAAAAGAAGTTATTCCAAAAATGGACGGTGACATTCTTTTCTATTTCACATATGCTCCAAAAGGTGATCAAGCTGCCTTAGATACAGCGAAAGAATGGACAAATGATCCACTTTGGAAAAATTTAAATGCTGTAAAAAATGGAAAAGCCTACGAAGTTAGTGATGCTACTTGGAATACTGCGGGCGGCGTGCTTGCTGCAAATATCATGCTAGATGATCTTGAAAAAATCATGCTAGAAAAATAAAAGAATATTTCTCCAATAAAATAGAATGAAAAAAGAACGAGGCTGCCATGACCTCGTTCTTTTTTATTCTTTTGCTGTTGTAGAGAACAAGTACTTAATATACAATTTCTAAGTCAATTAAAAAAAACGCCAAAACGGCGTTTTTCACTTCTTATAGGTTGCATTCTGTTGCAGAAATTGATGAAGTCGTGAGATTGGTTGCAGCATTGCATTATTTTTAAACGGTCGGCTATCATCTTTGTTTAATCTGTTGTTGAAAACATGTATTTTTTATAGTGGTAGCGGATTGAGAAGATTAATCCGAGCCCAAGCATATTCCCCATTAAAGAACTTCCTCCATAGCTGATAAACGGTAATGGAATACCCGTAATCGGCAGTACTCCTATCGTCATTCCGATATTTTGAAATACATGGAAGGTAATCATACTAATGACTCCCACGCAAATATACGTATAAAAATTGTTCTTCGTTTCCATACCAACCTTGGTAATATGATAAATCAACAAGAAAAATAAACTTACGAGTACACTTGCACCAATAAAACCATACTCTTCGCCGACGACACTAAAGATAAAATCGGTATGGCTTTCAGGCAAATATACTTCTCTATTTCCGTATCCCTTACCACCGGTTTGTCCTGAGCCAATGGCTAAGAGGGATCGTGTCAGCTGGTATCCTGCTGAGCTTTGGAAGTTATAAGGATCTAACCAAGAGTAGATACGGCTAAATTGATATTGCTTTACACCTAAATATTTTTCAAGAATTTCTGGCTTCAACAGTACAAAATAAAAAATAACAGAAATAAGTGCAGTTCCAAATGAAAATATTGGTACCAATAATTTCCATGTAATACCGGAAATAAAAATCATCCCTAATAGAATAGCTATAAATACGAGCGAAGTCCCTAAGTCTTGCTTAATAATAAGTATTAAAGGTACCATCGTGATGACGCCTAGCTTTATTAAAAGCCAAAAGTCAGAGGAAATGGTTTTAATCGGATTCTTTTGGTGATGATCTTCAATTACTTTTGCTAAGGCTAAGATAATAAAGATTTTGACAAACTCCGACGGCTGAAGCGAACCGATTCCTGGAACCTTAAACCAGTTTTTTGCACCGTTGATTACAGGTGCAATGCTTTCGGGCGCTATGATTAAAAAAACAAGTAGAAATATTCCCACTCCGTAAGCATACCATGTTAATTTTTTTAATTGGTCGGAGTCGAGCCTAATAACGGCAGCAATAATTCCACAACCAATTCCATAAAAGATAATTTGTTTAATAAGGAAGTTACTGTCATATTGACCGCTTGCCTGCGCACTATAAATCGATAGACAGCTGGCCAAAAATAATAAAAGTAAGATAAAAACAAGGCTATAATCAAGTTTTGAAGTTGTATTTTTAGATGATGTCATTATTCACACTCCTTTATGTCAAAGCTTCAAAAAGGAACTTGTACATTATTTCATTATATTTTTAATATGAATAAAGCACAACTCATAAAGTGAGAATGGGTTAATTTACATAAGAAATGCGGAAGTGCCTGTTTGAGCGACGTATAAACTGGAGCGCTTCGACTGAGATAAAGGAAACACGAAGAACGTAGTGATTCGATGTTGACTTATCGCAGGGAGGAGAGCGAAGTTTACTAGTCGCTGGGCACTGGAGCTAGACAGGCAAAAAACAGGAAGCCCCCTTTGTTAGGCGCTTCCATTGGTAAAATATTTACTTTTAATATCATCTGCCATCCAATGTAAATTATTCGGTACTTGGGGAATCCCGTAGCCGATATAAAGTGGCGTGGTTACGAATCGAGGAACAATTTTTACATATATTCTTTTGTTATAATGATGAAAGAAAAGATTGTAGCTGCTTGCTCTAAACGGAAAGTTATTAAGAATGTAATGTACCGCTTTTTGAAGATTATCTCCAAAGGTTTCATTATAACTTGAGTCATCCATCGCTATATTAAATTCATAAAAGCCTACCTTCGGCTTTGTCGACAAAGTAAATGTTACCCCATTTTTTTCTTCTATTGTAATACCCGTAAACACTTCTTCTGATATGTTTTCCTTATAGTTAATATCATTTAAGCCGATGATCTGCATATGAGGATGCGCGATGGTCCCTCCAGACAATGGACCATGATTTTTGAAAAAAATGACCGATTCATAATTTCCTGTTTTATCAAGATCAAGCCAATTCCTTATTCCAAACTGTAAGAGTCTATGTAGATAGGGCAGCTCATAGGTAGATAATTCCCCATGACAATCATCTGTTTCTATCAAGACAGTTTGATAGGCATTTTCTAAAACAGGATATTTATTTTTTAAAAGTATGATTGGTCCATCCACTTCAATGAGATCTGTCAACTCGTCCCGTGCACAAAAAGGGCATGCTTGCTGTTTATTTCTTATACTTTCTGGTTTCTTAACTCCGATGGATGTATTGAAAAGTAGATGGTGATTTTTCAAAAGTGCAGCTCCTCTCCAAAGTACTTACTACTATTTTATGGGAGATTTCACTTCTTTTGCACTATTTTTGCCTTAGTAATACATAAAAATTCGGCTTAATATAAGCTAATTCCTAATATTTGCACTCTGTTGATTGGAGCGGAAGGCACGAAGACTCCTCGAAAATGCTATCGCATTTTCTTCGTGCGTGGGCGTATTCAAGGAAGCAAAATCAAAGTCCTGCGGGAGGACGGGGCAGGGGAGACCCCACAGACGCTTAAGCGTCGAGGAGGCTCCCCGGACCGCCCTAAGGTGCGCGAAGTGCCTCGTGACAGGCAGAAACCGCCTGTCCCTGCGATGATTAGATTATTCGAAGAAGCTTTCCTTAGTGGAGCGGAAATCAACAGACAAGTTTAACACCACAAAAAATTTATTGCTTATTTATTTAGGGACGTGCATATCTTTACTATGTACAGGCTCCAATAGTGCAGAAAGAGAGGTTGAATATGTTAAGTAAATTAGAAGCACTCATATTAGGAATTATACAAGGACTAACGGAATTTTTACCCATTAGCTCTACAGGTCATTTATATTTAGGAAGGAATTTATTTGGTTTACAAGAAGCTGGTTTATTACTTGATACGATGCTTCATGTTGGTACCCTGCTTGCCGTTTTTGTCTTCTATAAGGACGAGTTTGTTAAGATTATTAAAAATCCCTTTAGCAAACTCACCTTCCTGTTAATCGTTGGGACAATCCCAGCTGTCGTGATAGGTTTGCTTTTTAAAGACTACTTTGAGGAGATATCGAAGACAGGAGTTACAATTGGATGGGAGTTTTTAGTTACCGGTTTATTTCTATGGATTGCAGATTCCGCAAAAAACGGCTATAAGAAAATGGATGATATTAGTTATACAGATGCTTTTATCATTGGCTCCTTTCAGGCCGCTGCCATTTTCCCAGCGATTTCTCGCTCCGGGTTCACGATTGTCGCTGCACTATGGAGGAAGTTAGACCGCGAAACAGCAGCATATTTCTCTTTTCTCTTATCTACACCTGCTATCGCCGGGGCTGTTGTACTTCAATCATTGGATTTATTTGGAGGTGCAGGAGAGGAAATCTCTCTATCTGCGTTAATTGTCGGTATCGCCTCCTCTGCTTTATTCGGATATGTTGCTGTGAAGTGGATGATTGGATTTTTGAAGAAACATTCATTAAAACCATTTGCCATTTATGTCTGGATTCTAGGTTTTGCGGTTCTATTTTTCCAGTTTACAGGAAAGTTCTAGAGTAAAAAAAATGCGGCTCGATACTCGAGTCGCATTTTTTATTATATTAAACTGTAACTGTTTCTTTTGCCATTTCTCTTGCGGCTTCGATGACTTGTTCTTTTGCCTTCGCCATAATTTCTGGTACTTGCTTTGGAAAGTGATCCATCCCCTCAGCGAACACAGTTGGCATGACTTCCATTCCTAGAAAGCCGAGTACTTTTGTTAGGAAACGATCGCCGAATTCAAATTCAACCATTGGTCCGGTTGAGTAAATACCGCCTCGCGTTTGGATATGAAGTGCTTTACGGTTCGTAAGCAGCCCTTTTGCTCCTTCATGCGTATTAATAAATGTCTTGTTTACGATAAATAAATTATCAAGGAAAGCCTTTAAAATAGCTGGCGATCCAAAGTTCCAAATTGGTGTAACAAACACATAATAATCCGCTGCAATAAAACGGTCGGCCAGTGCATGCATAGCAGTTATTTGTTTTTGCTCACCCTCTGTTAGTTCATCAAAAGTCTTGCCCATGAAAGATAATTTAGCACGAGCATATAACAAATCCATATCAATTTGTGGGATATCCATATCGTATAAATGCATATGTTCTATTTCGACATCAGGCTTTTGTTGTTTAAACTCTTCTAAAAAAGCCTCACCTAGCTGCATACCCTTCGATAGCTTGATATCATTCTTGGGGTTAACAGTAATGTATAGAAGTTTTGCCATCTGATCCCATCCCTTTTTTTATAATTTTTCATCTATCCATATAGTACAACAAACCCCTTTGTTCACTAATGAACAATCAGTGAAGTTTATGAATAAAGTGTGAACTTTTTCAAATTCAAGTGAACAAAACGTGTCATTTCTAAATAAAACTCAACAAAACTAAACGAAACTTAACAAAATTCACATAAATCATAGTATATTTGTATTATATTTAATTTGCTGATAGAGAGGTGGATACGGATGGATGAAAAGGCTTACACACCTGATGAGGTGGCTCAACTATTCCAAATCTCAAAACATACAGTATATGAATTGATTAAGCGAGGTGAATTACAGGCATTTAAGGTCGGCAACAAAATGAGAATCGAGCACTCAGAGATTGAAAGATATAAAGAAAGTACAAAAGCCCCTGCGAAAAAAATTCAGGTTGAGCAGATTGATACACGTTCTTCATTACCAATTCGACTATCCGGTAGTCATGACTTTCTTGTAGAGCATTTGGTTAAACAAACATCAAAAGATTTACAATTGCAAATCCAGCCAACATACATAGGCAGCCTTGAAGGATTGATGTTGCTGTACCGTGGTCAATCGGACATCGCAGCAATCCATCTCTTAGATCCCGCGTCACAAGAATACAATTTACCTGTTATTCATCAGCTCTTTGTATACGAGTCTATTTCTGTTGTTCGATTTGTCTCAAGGGAGCAAGGCTTTATCGTAGCAAAGGGAAATCCAAAAGGAATCTATGACTTTAACGACCTGGTCCGAAAAGATGTTCAGTTTGTTAATCGGCAAAAAGGGGCTGGGACCAGATTTCTTTTTGATTCAATGCTGTCAAAAAACAGGATTGCCCCATCAGAAATAAATGGTTATTCAACGGAAGAATGGAACCACTTGTCGACAGCTTCTTATATTAGCAGAGGAATGGCAGATGTGGCCTTCGGAATTCAATCTGCTGCAAGCCATTTAGGACTGGATTTCATACCTGTTGCTAAAGAACAGTTCGACCTTGTGTTCCGTTTTACAAATGAAAACAAGCAGAAACTTACAGAGCTATTCCATTACCTGCAATCCCCTGGATTTAAAAGCAGCTTAACCGATTTAGAAGGATATGATATTAAAGATTTAGGTACTGTCATCTATCAAACTAGTAAACTGGAGGATACAACATGTTAAAAAATCGTTTTCTTGCTACACTATTTGTAGTCATGCTCCTTTTCCTAGCAGCTTGCGGCAATACCAATACTGACCAAGCTGACTCAAAAGAGAAAAAGTCAGAACAAAAGGCAGAACCTACTGAATTAATCTTAGCCACTACTACTAGTACACAGGACAGCGGCTTATTAGATGTATTACTGCCAATCTTTGAAGCAGAAAACAATGTAAAAGTAAAAACGATTGCTGTTGGTACAGGACAAGCATTAGAAATGGGCACAAAAGGTGAAGCAGATGTCCTTTTAGTTCATGCTCCTAAATCAGAGGAAGAGCTGGTAACAAGCGGTGATGCGGTTAATCGTAAACGCGTGATGTACAATGATTTTATTTTAGTCGGACCAAAAGATAATCCAGCGGGTGTCAGCGGGGAGGATATCAACACAGCTTTTCAAACGATTTCTGAAGTAAAAGCTAACTTTGTTACCCGTGGTGATGATTCTGGTACACATAAAAAAGAGCTTGGAATCTGGACAGCGGTGAATATCCAGCCTGCTGGTGAAACCTATATCTCAACTGGCCAAGGCATGGGTGCTTCTTTACAAATTGCCAACGAAAAAAATGGGTATATATTAACCGACCGTGCGACGTGGTTGGCGCAAGAGAAAAACTTAACGAACCTCGAAATCGTTGTGGAAGGTGGCAAAGATTTAATGAATATCTACCATGTCATGCAGGTAAATCCAGAAAAGCATGACATGGTAAACAGCTTGGATGCAGAAAGATTTGTAGAGTTTATGGTTAGTAGTGAGACACAAGATGTAATTGAAAGTTTTGGTAAGGAAGATTACGGACAATCATTATTCTTTAAATACACAGAATAGGACAAACGGAAGGGTGCAAGGCGATGGAACTAATTATTGATGGCTTTAGAAAAGCGATAGAGATGATCCTCACAGGTGATCAAGAGATTCTCGAAATCACTTGGCTGACTCTAAGAGTCTGTTTTACGGCCATCCTAATTAGTTCTCTCATTGGTTTGCCTCTTGGGATGATACTTGGTCTAACTAGATTTAGAGGCAGAAAAATAATCCTTACCATCATTAATATCGGTATGGGTTTGCCCCCTGTGGTTGCCGGGTTATGGATTTCCATGCTTTTATGGCGCTCTGGTCCTCTTGGTCATTTACACTTGTTGTATTCCCCAACAGCAATCGTTATGGCACAAGTGCTGGTCTCATTACCAATCGTTACAGGTTTAACGAGCTCAGCCTTTCAACAAATCAACGAAAAAATGCTTTTACAAATAAAAGCTTTGGGTGCAACAAAGATACAAACCATCATGATTCTTTTAAAACAAACCAAAATCGCCATTGTCGCAAGCATAATGGCAGGCTTTGGCCGTGTAATTGCTGAGGTTGGTGCAGCACAGATGGTTGGCGGTAATATTCAGGGAGATACCCGAATTTTAACCACTTCCATTGTTATGGAAGTTTCAAAAGGTAATTTCGATGTAGCCCTTGCAATCTCCTTCATATTATTGACCGTTGCTTTATTGATAACGGCCGCCTTAACACTGTTACAGCAAAGGAAGCGAGTGTCATGAAACCATTGATTGAGCTTAAAAACATTACCTATCAAGCACATGATAAAAACATCCTCTCCATCCCCCAATTCCAAATTCCAGCTGGTGAATTTCTTGGGATCATGGGACCCAATGGTGCAGGAAAAAGTACATTGCTAAAAGTTATGGCTTTGCTGGACAGCCCAATCAGTGGTGAAATTCTCTACCGCGGGCAAGCAATTCCAAATGGAACTCCCTCACTTGACCTGCGGAGAAAATTCTCAGTAGCCCTGCAGCAGTCACTACTATTGGAAGGTACGGTTTTTCAAAATATCGCTATTGGCTTAAAGCTAAGAAAAGTCTCGAAATCAGTGATTAAAGAGAAAGTACATTTATGGATGGACCAGTTTCAAATCAGTCATCTTGCTAAAAAGAATGCACATTACCTTTCAGGCGGAGAGGCACAGCGGGTCAACCTCGCACGTGCGATGATTGTCGAACCAGAAATTCTTTTTCTTGATGAACCCTTTTCTGCATTGGATTTTCCAACAAAAATAAAATTGATGGATGACTTTAAAGCGATTATTAAACGTTCGGGAACGACAACTGTTTTCGTCAGTCATGACTTGATGGAAATCAATTATCTTACAAATCACCTTGCTATTATGGTGAATGGAGAAGTAAAACAGTATGGACCAACTCAGAGGGTCTTAGAACATCCTAATTCTGCAGTTGCTCCCTTTCTAAATGAATGGACAAAATTTTACCAAATGAGCTTCAAAAATGAAAAGCCGCTGTTCCTAATGAGATAGCGGCCGTTTTGTCTAGCTTCATCGCCTAGGGGCTCGGGGTCATAAGCCCCTGGGCAAGGCGCTTCCGCTTTTCTTAATCATCTTCCTCTGGAAACCATAAAATGATGCTTGTACCCTTATTTAATCGGCTTTTTACTTTAATCATTCCTTTATGAGCCTCCATTAAGGCTTTTACAATAGAAAGGCCAATTCCTGCGCCTCCTGTTTTTCGATCACGCGATTTATCACCACGGTAAAAGCGCTCAAATATATGGGGAATATCTTCCTCTGCCATACCTGAACCTTCATCCTCAATTTTAAAACCAACATAACCCTCTTTTTCAGTTAATATGGATATGGTTACATTCTTTCCTTCAGGTGTATACTTTAGGGCATTGTTCAAGACATTAGATAGGATTTGCATTAAGCGGTCTTTGTCAGCTGGGAAAATGAGTTCCTGATCAGGCTCTTCAATATGAAGATGCACACCCTTTTGCTTAAACAACGGTACAAACATTTCCCATAATGCAACTAGCACACTGCCAGCCTCTACCTCTACTTTTTCCAATTTAATTTGCGGATTTTCGGCAGCAAGCAGCTTCTCAAGCTCATTTACTAATCTGACTAGTCGCATCAGCTCTTCATGACTGGATTGTAATCGTGCTGGTGTTGGCTCCCATATTCCATCCTGATATGCTTCAATTTGACTTCTTAACGTAGCAAGTGGGGTCCGGAGTTCATGGGCTAAATCGCCCGTAAATTGTTTTCTTAACATTTCTCCCTTTGCCAATGACTCTGCTAGATTATTAAAGGAAGTAGCTAGCTGCTTAACCTCTGTAGGTAATCCAGTCAGAGGAATTCGGATTGATAGATTATGCTGCTGCAGCTCATTTGCTGCAAAGGAAACTTTATTTAATCCAGAGATTAATTTTTTTGAGAATAACATACTAAATAGAATCGATAACAGAATCGTTAAACAAACGGCTGCATAAATGTATAACTGAATTGTTTGTAAAAAATTATACTCATCATCGATTAAGCCTACTGGGTAAATGGCAACTAGTTTGCCAATCACTTTATTGTCTGGTCTCAAAGTATAGGAAGTAGAATGCCACTCCTCATCATTGGGTTCCGGTTCGGTCAACCCTAGACTGTTTAAATACCCCACAATATTGGAGGTCCCCATTTGCAATTGACCACGGTTATCATACAAATCGAAATAAAGCTGATCAGTCATTGCATGCTCATGGAGGAAACCAAAGACTGGGTCCCTGGTAAAATGGCCATTTTTCTGATAACCCTTTTCAATTTCTGTGATGATTCTATCAATCTTTTTATCTCGGTTACGGTCTAGGTAATTCGTAAAGCTCTCTTCAAATCCCCATTGCATAAAAAAACTGACAAAGAGAATTCCAATCATCGAGCTGAGTAATAAATAAAAGAGGATTCTAGACCGCAGTGTTTGAAACATCTAGTACCCCTCCAAATTTATAACCCATTCCAAATACAGTTAGGATAAACGTCGGTTGCCTAGAATCTAACTCAATTTTTTTCCGAAGGTTCTTAATATGTGTGTCTACGCTGCGCTCGTATCCTTCGTAATACATTCCTTCATCCTGAATCTTTTCGAGTAAGTCCATTCGACTGTATACTCTTCCCGGATTTAGTGCCATATTGGTGAGTAACTTATATTCAATCGGTGTCAAAATAACATCCTGCCCTTTAACGGTTACTTCCTTTTTGCTCAGGTCGATTGCCAATTGTTTGTTGTTGAATTCAATCCGTTCTACTTTTTCTGTTTTCTTTACTCTTCTGAAGATAGCCTGCACCCGAACCACTACTTCCCGAGGGCTAAATGGCTTCGTTAAATAGTCATCTGCTCCCATAACAATTCCATTGATTCGATCATCTTCTGCCGATTTTGCTGTCAACATAAGAATAGGAACATCTGATTCTTTTCTTACTAGCCGGCATACCTCCTCACCAGAAATATCAGGAAGCATTAAATCTAGTATAATCAAATCTGGATTTATTGTTTTCGCCTTTTTCAGGGCATCTATTCCATTATCTGCACAATGAATTTCATAGCCTTCTCTCTCGAGGTAGGCTTCGAGGACTTCAATAATTCTTTTTTCATCATCAACGAGCAGTATTTTCATCGATCTCACTCCCCTTAACTATAATATATCATGTTGAGGAATGGCTTTTTTCATCTTCACAAATTCATCACAAGTTCTTCATAACATCTACAATATTTCTCGATAAGATGTACCTGTAGCAATGAAAGAGGTAATGATCTCTCTTAGGTTTATACACGGTATTAACCAACTTGCTCTCCCAAATTTTAATCTCTCTTTTTTACATATGGGTTTCCTCAAGCGTGAGGAACCCTTATTTTTTTACAAGTTGCCTGCTGATTTGCGCTCCAGGTGCTTCGCTTTGGCGCAGGAGGTCCGGGGAGCCTCCTCGCCGCTTAAGCGTCTGCGAGGTCTCCCCTTCCCCTTACTCCTGCAGGACATTGAAAATCCTCCACGAATTAGCCCACGCACGAAGAAAACGCGATAGCATTTTCGAGGAGTCTCGCACCTTCCGCTCCAATCAACAAATTTACACAAATAAAAAATAGGCCCTTATCATCTGATAAGGACCTTTTTGTTTAGTCGTCTGTCTTCTTAATGGTATCTGTTAGTTCCTCAATGCTTCGTTTTACATTTCCTTTTCCCGAATAGTTCTCGATTAATTCTTTGACATCGATTCCGCTAGAAGCTTTTAACGACTCTTGAAGAGTGGCCATTAGATTGGTAGCATAACTGGTAATTTTATTAGCACCGCCATTCTCTCCAGACCCCCCGGTGTCAACCACGGTAATCTTATCAATATTAGAAAGCGGGCTTGCCACCTGCTTCGCATATTCAGGAAGCATTTTGATAATCATATCCAAGATAGCCGCTTGACCAAATTGCTCGAACGCTTCTGCAATCTTTTCCTTCGCTTCTGCTTCTGCCAAACCTTTCAGACGAATAATTTCTGCCTCTGCTGTACCTTGTGCCTTTTGGGCTTCCGCCTTGGATAGACCGTCTAGACGAACACGTTCTGCCTCTGCTTTTGCCATTGCTTCAATACGATACTTATTCGCTTCCGCCTCAGCAATTTGTTTTGCCTTATTTGCTGCTGCGGCCTGCTCAACTGAGTATCGATCCGCATCCGCTTTTTTCTTAACTTCAGAATCGTATTGACGTTCACGGCGCAAAATTTCTTTTT
>JAPSKD010000092.1 GCA_031177865.1 Bacillus sp. (in: firmicutes)
TGGTTAATCTTGTTCAAAATTCTACTATCCAGCTTTATGGGACCGATGTTCACGGGACCGTAATAGTAGAAACAGACGGAAAAGATTATAAAATACTGACCAAAAAAGATGGGACGATTACACCCTCAATCAGCGGAAGTACACCAAAAGATGAGGTTAAAGTGGAACCTGCGCCGATTGGTGGACGTTGTATCGACATAAATACTGCATCCATCGAGCGTTTGCAAGAAATTATGCACATCGGTCCTGCCCGTGCCCATGATTTAATCAACATAAGGCCGTTTACCTCGGTTGATGATTTAGGAAGAATTAAAGGAATTGGACCAGCAAGGATCGCAGATATAAAATCGCAAGGATTGGCTTGTATAGGAGGTTAGGATTATTAAGGGCTACTTAGACAGAATCGAAGACAATCAATTTGCCGTTATTTTAGTAGAGGAAATCAAAAAACAATTCATCATTCCAAAACAGGCCTTGCCGGAAGGAAGCAAGGAAAAGTCCTTTTTCGAGATTACCATCGAAAATGACCACATTACATCAATGAAATTGGATGAGCAAACTACTCACACAGAACAGAAAAGGGTGGATGATTTGATGACAAAGGTTCGTTCCAAGAGGAAAGACAGCAAATTCAAAAAGAACTAGTATTTAGTAATTACAATCGTTAAGAAATGTTTAATGAAAAAAGGAAAACTCATTTCAATTTTTCAGTGAGTTTTCCTCATTCCATCGCATGGATTCATATATGAACTCTCCATTAATCAAAACGCACTGTATCTACTCCATCCAAAAGATCCTCTAATTCTGTAAGAAAATTCAGTTGTACAGGAGCAGGGATTTGCTCCATCCACTTTTTTATTTCAGGTAACTCCTCAGCCTCTTCTATATCCTTTGGCTTTGGATCAAGTGTTGCCCACCATTTCTTCAGTTCATCGATAAATTCATAAAAGTAGCGTTCAAATCTTTCTGCCCATTCTGCCCCTTCATCACCCGAAGTCTTTTGCATCATACTCCAGGCTTCCATCGCTGTATCAAAGTGCTCATCAATTATTTTCATGTGGAACTCCTTTTATAAACCGTTATTTTTTTATTTTTTCATTGACACTGTAGAAAGCTATGTAAACGCAACTCCCTCATATCGCCTACTTTTAAAGACAATTCATTTTCCCCCATTATTAACATTATTTACGGTTTATTTCCTTAATTTTACCATTACCTATAGATATTGAACCACTTTATCTTTGATACTTGTAGAAACAAAAGTAAACATAGAAATTAATCCTTTTCTGCTTTAAAATAATATAGAGAATTTAAAAACTGAGGTGAGTCATCATTTTTGAATTATCCTACATCGAATGGTTTATTGTAATTTTAAGCACAGTGTTTATTGGATTTACAAAAACAGGTGTATCCAGCATGGGGATTCTTGTTGCAACCATCTTAATGTATGTGTTTCCTGCAAAAGAATCTATAGGAATTCTATTGCCAATGTTGGTCGTGGGTGACCTGTTTGCTGTCATTTTTTATCGTCGAAGTGTGGTTTGGAAATATCTTATTTCATTGATTCCCTGGGTATTGATTGGAATCGTTATTGGTTACTTTGTCCTTAATCAGATAAACAGCGATCAATTAAAACCACTGATTGGTGTCATCGTATTAGCACTCATTATTTTGCATATCAGTCGTGAACGATTTGGAGAAAAGTTTACGAAGGCTTTGCCAAAGTCCTTATGGTTTACCCTCACCATGGGAATCTTGGCAGGATTTACAACGATGATAGGAAATGCAGCAGGCGGCGTAATGGCCGTCTACTTATTAATGAAAGGCTTGCCGAAAAATGAGTTTGTTGGGACAGGGGCATGGTTTTTCATGTTCGTGAATTTGATTAAAATACCATTTTATATCAGCTTAGGTTTAATTACCTTTGACTCCATTACGTTTAATATGTGGTTGATTCCTACTATTTTAATAGGTGCTGTGATCGGAATTAAAGTCGTGCCTCTTATCCCGCAAAAAGCCTTCCAAACTCTTATTCTCGGATTTGCCTTAATCGGTGCTTTAAGACTTATATTAGTTTAATAGTTTAAAAAAGTAACCAGTCGAGTTGGATTGGTTACTTTTTTTGCTACGTATTTATTTTAATTTCCATTCATAAAGAATATCAGGCAAATTTTCTTCGTTTTCATATCCTCTGCCGATAATCTTAAATCCATGCATTTCATAAAAGCGTTGTGCTTTCTTATTCACTTCAAAAGTATAAAGGGTTAATCGGCCAGTTGATTGTTCTTTAGCTACTTCCAATAAAGTTTGACCAATACCCATTCCTTGGTAATCTATATGAATATAAAGCTGGCTTATTTCCCTTTCGTTATAGGCAATCATTCCGACTACCTTATCATCCATTAAAGCTAAATCTACTTGATATTGTTTTGCTAGGATTTGATTTAAAAAATCGATGTGATTATCAAAGCTGTGTATTTCTTTCTGGCCAAGTGCAGCTTCCTTACTATTCCGCCACATTTCAACGGTTTGATCAGCATAGTTGGAATTATACTTAATCATTTCTATTCTGCTTTTACTCATAACATCACCCCTTAAAGGTAATAGTTCTTTACCATTTCAACCATGACCCAGTTCGTTCTGGCACCTGTCCATCCTGTGCTGGGACATTTGCTGCTTTCACTGGTTAGGTCAGATACAATGGTTTCAACTAGGGGTTGATGAACATGCTGCGGTCGTTCGAAACTCCACTCTTCTGTTCCCTGCGCGGTGGTCAATCGAATGGGTTCATTTCCAAACGTGGAAAAGGTAATCTTCCCTTTGCTTCCTACAATTTCATTTATATCCTCATTCTCAAATGCTGTAAAACACCATTTCCCTACACCATGGACGCCCGATTCAAACAAATATGTACCTGAAACGATATCTTCAGCAGAATAATAACCTGCTTGATTTGATGCAAATCCCTGGACAGTCTTTATCGGTCCCAGCAAAAAGTCGAATATATCTAGGGTATGACTGGCTAAGTCAAAAAATAATCCTCCACCCGCCAATTCAGGTTGAACTCGCCAAGAGAGCTTCTCAGGTTCTTTCCCCGCTTCCGAATCTTTTCGATATTGTGTGGCAGATACAAACCGAACCTCGCCGATAGCCCCAGTTTCCAACAACTCTTTAATTTTTAAAAATCGCGGTTGTGCCCTGCGGTAATATGCAACATATAAAGGAACTCCTGCTTTTTCGCATGCAGCAATCATTTCTTGGCATTCCGCGTAATCACGTGCCATCGGCTTTTCTACATAAACAGGCTTCCCTGCCTTAGCAACTTTTAAAGTATATTCCATATGTGAGCCAGGAGGTGTAGCGATATAGATTGCATTTACATCTGGATCGTTTATGAGTTTGTCAGCATCGTCATACCATTTGGGAACATGGTGGCGTTCCGCATAGTCCTTCGCAAGCTCCCCTGTTCTACGCATCACCGCAACCAGCTCAGAGTGGTTAATTTTTTGGAATGCTGGGCCGCTTTTTACTTCCGTTACATCCCCGCAGCCGATAATACCCCATCGAACTTTGTCCAACTTCATCACGGTTCCCCCTTCCCGAAATCATTCTACTTCTCTATAAATGTTAACTTCTGTGCTTTCTCGCAGTTTCCTAAGTTCTGGAACAATTCTTTTAACATGTGCCGTTTTATTGTGTTGATTCAAAGCCTCTTCATCCACCCATTCTTCAAGCATGGTGATGATTAATGGATCATTGATATCCTGATGAAGAGCATATGTGATGCATCCTTCTTCTTTTCTGGTCTCTGCTACTAATTCTCTAGCATCACGTAAATATTCTTCTACCTTTACATCTGGTTTCAATTTGCATTTTGCCACTACTTTTATCATTTCATTAACCCCTCTTGTTTTATTGAAAAGTTACATCTCCTATTTTGAACAATTTTTTCACAATTAACAACTTCTTTGACTAAAAAAAGGAAAGCAGTGGATTTGTTATGACTCCCACTGCTTGACCTTTCTTGCATTTTATTTTTCCAGAGTTAACTTAATTTTTTTTGAAAATTCATATATTGATTTTTTGTTGCCTTGTAGGTCTGATGAGTATAATATACTTTTGCAGATGCGCGGTTTTCACATAGCGTGCACTTAATTTTATAAGGAGCTTTTCTAATATGGGGAATTTCTAATACCGTCAATACTTCTTTCATATGCGTGTTACAGACCCACATGTTCTCACCTCAAATGATATGATTGAGTTTTATTATAAACCTTACTTATTAGCAGTCACTTCTTGCTTTAGTTTATCTGGTTTTCTCATTTTTACTTGTTTGGTAATTTCATCATCCCATGAGATTTCTATATCTCCATTTGTAACAAAGGTCTGGCAGCCTAAGCGATACCCTTTCTCTATCCATTCTTCTCCCAATTTCCTTCTTTCCTGAATTTTAACATTGTCAAGGAATTCAGCCCCTTCTTCCGTCTTAAAAACGCAGGTACCGCAAATTCCTCCTCCACATCGATTCGGAAGCTCTCCATCATAGCGAAGTGACATTCTTAAAATATTCGAATCCTCTGGAACTTCTAACTGTTTATTGCTATTAATAAATCGAATTTGTGGCATCTATGAATTCCTCCTTTAAATGTTCTTCTTGGTATACAATATACCATATATTTAATTTTCAGACAATGTGTAAATTTAAAATATTCTAATTATTTACCCCTTATATTTTTGATCCTATTAATAAGAATAAAAATAAAACAGGCTGCTTGGGATTTTAGCTGCCTGCCTTAACTTTTATTTTTTAGAAGTTTCTCTTGGATACTATCCATATATGTGATATACGCTTTTTTAGAGTTTTCTATATGAATCCTCATCAAGTATTCGGCCATTTCCGTTTCTTGATTACGTAATGCCTTCATAATGTCTATATGTTCCTTTAAAGATACTTTCCTTCTTCCTGGTGTCTCATAGCCCATATTCGCAGCCATATGGATATAGTCTATTAAACCAGAGAGAATTTCAAATAATTTGGGACTTTTTGACGCTTTGTTTATTAAATGATTCATTTTAATATGTTCAAAATTAAAATTTTCTTCTTCATTCTCTTCAATTTCTATCAGTTCTTTTATTTTTTCATCCAATTCATTTTTGGTTTCTTGATCCATTCTTTGGGATGCTAACTTTACTGCTAGGACCTCTAATGAAGCAAGAATCGTAAAAACCTCTATGACCTCATTTACTGAAATATCAGAGAGTACGACCCCTTTCCTCGGGACTGTTTTCACAAACCCTTGTGATTCAAGCCGAAACAAGGCCTCCCGAATGGGAGTGCGGCTTATTTTCAATTTAGCAGCGAGCTCTCTCTCAATAAGACGATCTCCTGCCTTAAACTCACCTTCTAGTATCATTTTTTTTAAATATAGATAGGCATGTTC
Organism: Bacillus sp. (in: firmicutes); assembly: GCA_031177865.1. Classification (GTDB taxonomy): domain Bacteria; phylum Bacillota; class Bacilli; order Bacillales; family Cytobacillaceae; genus Neobacillus. The sequence continues at coordinate 5,442 of JAPSKD010000092.1, forward strand.
TCTAATCGATAATAGATTATTTTCCTCCCATATCACTTCCATTTATACCACCTGCTAAGTTAATTTGATTATAGATGCATTGCATGAATTCTTAGATTAAGATAAAAAGATACCGCCGTATAGTAATGCACCAATGATTACAAAAGATGGATGAACCTTCAGCTTGCTTAAGGTCAAAAAGCTGAGTACAGTTAGAAGCACGAGGTGAAATACTCCGCTATTTTCAAAGGCTGTTAAAAAGAATTGATAGGCCATCACAGCAAGTAAAATTGCGATGATTGGCTGTACAGATTTTGTCATTAGTTTTACTTTTGGTGAATCCTTGAATAAATTTACAAACTTAAACAACAAAATAACCGCGATAGCCGATGGAAGAATCGTAGCGGCAAGTGCAACTATTGAGCCTAGAACACCACCTATTTCATAGCCGATAAAGCCTGCCATCTTTGTCGCAATGGGACCTGGCAAGGCATTGGCGATAGCTAACAGGTCTCCAAACTCTGATAGAGTCATCCAGTCATTTTCGTTGACCACTTCAATCTGTATTAATGGGATCGTAGCGGGTCCTCCTCCGTACCCCAACAGATTTGCAATAAAAAACGACCAAAATATTTCTAAATAAATCATGAGCTTTTCTCCTTTAGTTCCATCACATCTTTTTGAGGAGTATTTGCAGTCTTTTCTTTCCGGCTAGCAATAAAAAAGGCAGAAATTAAAAAAGTGGCGATTAAGATCCCTGGGTGAAGCCCGACCAATTGAATAAGGATAAAAGAAATGGCAGAGAACAAAATCATCTTCGACAAACCCAAACCTTTTTTGCCATTTTGGAAAAAACGATAGGCCATTTCCGCTAGCATAAACCCTATAACAGGGGTAACACCTTGAACCATACCTCCTACAATAGGTGAATGACTAAATGAATAAAGAACACCTAACAAACCAAGCATAGCAATGACGGATGGAAGAACGTGGGTCAGAATTGCTACCGTAGCCCCTAAGTTTCCTTTCACTTTATAACCGATATAGGCAGCCATTTTAGTCGCAATGGGACCTGGGAGTGTATTGGCTAACGCTAAAACCTCACCAAACTCTTCTTCTGACATCCATTTATATTTTTTCACAGCCTCGAATTCGATTAACGGGATGGTAGAAGGTCCTCCCCCATAACCTGTAACTCCGGTGCGTGCAAATCCAATGGCTAATTCCAAATATTTATTCAATTGATTCTCTCCATCCTTCCTTTGTAGCTAGCCTTTGAAGTGTTAAGCCTATAAGGGACCCCATATTGTTCCTTGTTTGACAATGAATGAGGTCCCAATTCTTAAATTTTAATATCCGCTTGTGTTAATACTGAAAGGCCATCACTTTCTACATGCTTTTGCAAAGCTTCGAGAGCTGCTGTTCCAACGGCTATATCCTGCTCTCCGTTCCCCCCGCTTACGCCAACTCCTCCGATTACTTCACCATTCACAACAATGGGGAATCCTCCAACAAAAATGGCAAATTTCCCAGGCAGCATTTGTTGAATCCCAAATGCCTCGTTTCCAGGTAACGCAGGACCATTCGGCTCTTTATTAAATAAGTGAGTGGATCGTTTATGACCAGAAGCGGTGAATGCTTTAGCAATTGCAATTTCAGGTCCTGTAATTCTCGCTCCATTCATTCTTTCAAGAGCAATTAAATTCCCTCCATCATCAACAATGGCGATGGTTTCAAATACACTGATTTCTTCTGATTTTTGCTTTGCTGCTTCAATCATTAATTTTGCTTCTTCTAGTTCTAATTTTAAAATACTCTTCATTTTTGATAATCTCCTCAAACTTTCTATTTTAATATCCAATATACACGGTTTTCACTTGAGTAAAGAATTCCAAACCAACCCTGCCGGATTCGCGGAATGTGGATGTACTGGATTTTTTCAGTCCGCCAAATGGTGCATTCATTAAGTTACCAGTAGTAGTACGATTCACCTTTACGGTTCCTGCTTGAATGTCTTTAGTAAACTTATTTGCAATTTTTAAATTGTTTGTTACAATCGAAGCTGCTAAACCATACTCAACGTCATTTGCAACCTGAATGGCTTCTTCATATGTATCTGCTTCAATGACTGCCACTACAGGACCAAAGATTTCTTCTTTTGCAATGCGATGATCAGGTTTTACATTGATAAAGATAGCTGGCTGAACATAATAACCTTGATTAAAATGATCGTTTGTTAGTTGTTGACCGCCGAAAACTAATGAAGCACCATCTTCTTTCCCATACTCAATGTACTTTAAGACATTTTTCAATTGCTTTTCATTTGCAAGAGGACCGATTTTCACGCCCTCCTCAAAGCCATTACCAATTTTTAACTTACTTGTTTTTTCTATAAGTTTTTGAACAAATTGCTCTTTTACACTTTTTAATACGATCACCCGGCTTGTTCCCGTACATGCCTGACCCGTTAAAGAAAATCCACCGTTGATCGTTAATGTAGTAGCCAGTTCAACATCCGCATCGTCCATGACGATTAAAGGGTTTTTTCCACCTAGCTCCATTTGTGTTCGAGTTGTAAAAGAGGATTTTTTGTGAATATCTTGTCCCGCAGCAGTCGAACCTGTAAACGTAATAGCCTTAATGGCTGGATGGGTAACCAAGGAATTGCCTACTTCGGAAGCTTTTCCAGTCACAAAATTTATGACACCTTTTGGTATACCAGCTTGATGTAATGCTTCAACAAGACGTAATGCAATTAATGGTGTATCTGAAGAAGGCTTAAAAACTACCGTGTTCCCTGCGATTAATGCTGGTGCAATCTTTCTTGCAGGAATGGAAAGAGGAAAATTCCATGGAGTAATGACACTTATAACTCCAAGAGGTTCTCTTTCGGATGAAACTTTCATGTCCGGATCATCATTCGGATATGTTTCTCCAGTGATCGTCTGCCCTTCAACAGCATAAAATCGGAGGGTTTGAGCAGAACGAATCACTTCATTCTTTGCGTCTGTAACATGCTTGCCCTCTTCTCTTGTCAACTCGTCTGCATATTGATCAGCATTTTCCTCAAGTATGCTCGCTGCTTTATTTAGGATAGCAGCACGTTTTGAAGGAGATGTCTTTGCCCAATTTGGAAATGCAATTTGGGCTGCTTCTATGGCTCCCTGGACATCTTGTTCATTGGAAGCTTGGAAGGCGCCAACAATATCTTCTGTATTCGCAGGATTCACACTTAAGAACTGTTTTTGGCTTACTGATTCCTGCCATTCACCATTTATATAGTTATTGAACGTTTTCACTTTGGTTGTTAACAAACGATCACCTTTTTCTTTTTTAATAGAAAATGGCCGTCATTTAAAACCTCGATTCTACAAGATTAATTTGACGGCCAGGAAAGATAGATTCTTTAAAGGATTTTTATCCTATGGAAATCCAATCTATTTGTATGAAACTAAGTATTTTAGTTGGTTTGAACTAAAGACCCTAAGTCTTGCTCAAGATACTCTCTCCATAAACCATCCATGTACATACGGCGCATTTTAGCACCAACTCTAACGATTTCGAGGCAGCGTTGTTGTAATTCTGGAGTATCAGCGTGGTCAAGAACAATCTTATATCCACGTTCACCATGAATTTCATCTGAAACAATGTGTAAGTCGAAAAATTCAATTTCTTCATCTGTAAATCCATATTGAGCGCGTAATGCTGGGGTTTGCTTTCTATAGATATCAGGTACTTGAGATTCTAAACCTACTACTAGAGCAGCAGTGGCAACAACGAAGTGCTCACGTGCAGCTACTGCGAAGCACCAGCTTTGAAGACCTAATGTTGTCGGTGCCATATTATCTGGGTTAATGACTCGTTCAGCAGTTGTGCCACATGCTTCTGCAAAACGAATCAATAAATCAGTATGACGATCTGCTGCAATCTCCTCTTCATACATGTTTTGCAATGTGAAGTCTTTAGCAGCTGCAAATTTTGGATCGCTTGGAGTATTGTGATAGATATATGATAGGTAGTCCGCGAAAGGTCCTACATAGTGGTAATGATTTTCTGCCCATCTGGCAAAGTGTTTTCTTTCTAGTTTTCCTTCAGCCCAAGCGACTGTAAATGGAGCCTTCTGGCTATGATTACCTTTAATTGCTTCTTCTAGTTCTTTACGAAATTCGTCTTTTGATAATAATTCTGTCATTTTTACTCCTCCTGTTTCCTGGGCATTCTTTGCCATTTTTGTATTTGTTATTTTGTATACCAAACTATTAATAAAAAAATATAGATGTAATCACTTACACTCCATATATTTTAAATTTTTGTATTTGGTATACCTTAATAAAAATATTAACCTATTATTTTTTATTTGTAAATATAATTTTTAGAATTTTTAAAATATCAATCAACTAAACATTAAAAAGCAAGGTTTTATATATAAACATCCAAATTTAAATTTAATATACTGCTGAGTTCCTTAGAGAGATTCTCCAATGCTTCCTCAACGATCTGCTGACCCAATTCCCAACTTGCCTTTGTGGCATCTCCAATACAACCATTTTTGGTCATTTCTTCATAATAATAAAAGCCTTGAATAGCCTTTCCAGGTCTAAGCTGCTTCCACCTTCCATTTTCTTGAATATCACCTTTCTCAAGTTCATCTAGCCTTACAATTTCTGGAGCTAAATACAATGCTTCTGAAACTTCTCTTTCACAACTGTGCCCAAACAAAGGTGATGTGATGAAATTTCCGATTGTTTTTTTAGCCGATGCGGTGGTTTTAGCATAATAAATGTCTACATTCAATTCTTTTGTCAGAGTCATAGATGCAACATTTAAGGTAGTTTGATTTCCACCATGTGAATTTAACAATAAAAATTTTTTGATTCCATGTTGACTTAGGGACGAAATCATATCCCTTAGTATCGCAATCAATGTATTGGGCTGGAGCGAAATGGTTCCTGGAAAGTTTAAATGGTGTGGCGAAACTCCCATATTTATAGTTGGAGTAACCAAAGCATATGGAAACATTTTCTTACCAAGCAGTTCGGCCATTTTTTCAGCCAATACTGCGTCACAATTTTCAGTCATATGGGGCCCATGTTGTTCATGTGCTCCAATAGGGATGATTGCAAATTGAACATTCTTTAAAGACTCTTCTACTTCCTTCCACGTCATATTTGTTAATTTATAGCACTCCAATAAGATCCCCTCACTATATATTATTCAAATAGGTATTTTGTATACCAACTATTCGTATAAAAATGATCTGCTATCTTAGTGTAGCAGATTGCTTCTTTGGCAGCTGAATTGAGATATTTTCTTGAGAGATTTCTATATCCTGTTCTATTGTCAATTGACAGGTTAATCGATATCCCTCTTCCACTTTTTCACCTAACATTTTAATTTCTTTCCAATTCGGTGGTGCAATGGATTCTCCACCGCTGATCACGCGGCACGTGCACTTCGTACATCTGCCCATTCCACAACCATACTTTAATTGAGGAAATTGACGTATACCCGCTAAAACTACTAAATTTGCATTTTCCTTTACTTGCTGTTCGACAACAGTCCCATCGACATGAAGAATGACTTTCGGCATAACATTACCCCTTTTCTGTATGAGCAATTATTTTGACGCTTTTCTGAATTATACAGTCATTTCATAGGGAAAGAAAAGAAGTTTTTATAATTTTTTAAAAAATTAGAATTTATCATTGAACATTTTGACAACTTAAGATAAACTACTGTTAAGGTATTTGGTATACAATATATCAAACTGAGAGGTGATCATTCGAACCATTTATTCCTACGTTTCTATTTATATCAAGAAGAAAAGAATAATTAGAGGGAGTGTTGCAAATGGGGAACTATATTGTATTAACGAATAAAGATACTTTTCAAACCATCCTTGAAAACGAAGGGTTACAGGTAGTTGAAACCTATGACTTTTATTTCTTTGAAAAATTAAAAGCCAAATACACCATTGCAAAAGTGATCGATGAAAATATTAAAATTCAATTATTCGAAGAATTTGAAGAAAAAGAATATGTGAACCACATTGCTGTGAAGTTTTTCGAAAGATTTGAAACGATTGAAGCTGCACGAGAAGAATTAAATGAAATTGTAAAAGCCTCAGGGAATAGTGAAGATTCCATTCACTCGAAGCTGGTAAAAACAGCAGAAGTAGTTTTATAAGCCCGACGAATTTCATACATTGTTCATGTAAAAACCGGAGCACACCCATCTCACCTCCGGTTTTTATTTTGAGTATTTTTCAATACGTAAAAACCGCCACTAAGGAGTGACGGTTATTTTTATTCATATGGGAAAGTTAAAAATTTAATGTTTTTCTAAGTCGTGCTAACTTCTTTTCAGCTTTTTCCATCGCTTTCTCTGAGCGAAATAAAAAATTAAACATCCCCATTACCTCCTATTTTGTGTATTGCTTACTCTTATTCTATTACGCTATTGAAAAAATTACAACAACATTGTATACCAAATACCAAAAGTTTAGTGTATAATATGAATAAATGGTAAACAAATCATATGAAATCTTGGGTTCGGTATACCAAAATAGTAATAACTAAAAAAATTCATATGATGAACAAATTCCAAAAAAGCAGGGTGTTGCTATGTTAAGATTGCTATTTTTATTGGTCATTTTTATGTATTTATTCTCTACTTTGCTGCCTCAACTAGACTTTAGCGTCCTGCTTTCGATTCTTTGTTTTATTATTGTATTATCTACGTTTTTTCTTGCTAAACGCACCGTTCAATTACTAGGGAGCGCTTTTCTGCTCCTTGGTGTTGTGCTCCTTTGGAAAAGTGGATCCCATTGGCACCATTACATATTATCTTTTGGCCCTATGTTAGACTTGATTACTTTGTTTACATTAGTTCCCATATTAGGGATCCCCATCAAATTAGGTGGATATAGTGGTGGTATACAAACGATTATTCAAAAAAGGATAAATAATTCTGGTCAGTTATATATGATTACTTCCGGTATTTCCTATTTCTTTAGTATTTTTATGAATCTTGCAACTTTACCAATGGCATATTATTCCATTCGTCCAGCCTTGAACATGTTTTCAGTTGAGAATAAAGAACGGTTCATGAGTAGAGCTATTACCAGAGGTTTTGCGATGCCTTTGCTGTGGGCTCCCGTTACACCTATTGTAGGGATTGTTATTTCTGTAACAGACGTAAGCTGGATATCTATATTACCCTATGTTGTACCACTAAGCATTTTAGGCTTGGGGATGGATTGGTACATAGGAGCGCGCAAATCTAAAAAAATGATTCCTTCTGTTCAAGACGTATCTGCTCATGAAACAGCAGCAACAATCGAACACGGTCAAATGAATTCTCCTAGAAGAATCCTGCAAATATTCTTGGCAATCATTATTTTTATTGCAGCCATTTCATTGGCAGAGTCACTGTTTCATTATTCTTTTTTAATCCTAGTTTCACTAATTGTGATTCCATTTGCATTTTCCTGGTCACTATTTTTAAAAAAAGGAACAGATTTTGGCAATCAATTACTAAAGCATTTTCAATCCTTTTCAATCAGTATGAAAGATCAATTTTTAATTTTTCTATCAGCTGGATTTTTTATATCGACGATCCATATCTCCCATACCGATGAATGGTTGAATGACTGGATTATGAAGTTTATTCAGGTGGCTGGTGTGGAGATCTTTATGATCTTACTTCCCTTGGTACCTTTAGCTTTTGCCTTTTTAGGTCTTCATCCTGCCGTTTCCCTTGCACTTATGACAGGAGGATTGGATATATCTGCACTTGGACTTAATCCACACATTCTAACAGTGGCGATGTTGGCTGGAGCGGTATCTTCGTTCCTAGTAGGTCCTTATAATGCCACATTAGGTCTGATGTCAAACCTAGTAAAAGATACATCTTATAAAGTATCAAATTGGAATATTACATTTACCACATTTTATATCATCTGCGTTATGCTGTACTTGTTTCTCTTGCAAGTATTTACTGGCTAGGGAAGGACTATAAAATATGGAAAACCAGGAGCTCGGAAAGAGGCTCCTGGTTTTTTCAATTTATTTATTCTTTTTCTAACTGAATTTCTTCTATTATTTCCTTTGCAAAGTGACCCAGGGTCCCGTTACTATACGAACGGATTACTTCGGGTGCAAGGGATGTTAATGCTCTTTTAAGATATTCTGGTGATAATCTTCTTTTGGTAAATTCAGTCTCCAAATCTATCGCTGTTTTTAATGCGAAATAAGTCGCTAATTTGTTTACCTCTGTTAAACAATTCTCACTATCTATTATTACCTTTCCTAGAATCCGAAAAAGTTCCTCTGATTTTTTAGATAAAGCAGCTTCAGTAATAAATAGGCCATTTCCATGTTCCAGTAAGTCTCTCCCGTGACCCATATACTTCACACCATAAACGTTTAAGGATGGAAACTTACTAGAAATTTCCCTTGTAGGGAGGTTTGTTGCCATATTGATGATTTCAGGTGTCTGCTGTAAATTACTTTGGATCTTTAAACTTGAGATAAATGGAATAACCTCCGTTGCTGGAAGTGCTAGTATTAGAACATCTAATTCCGTTAGTTCGCTTTCCATCAGGATATAACCATGTTGAAAATTTTGAACAAATTGTTCTGCTTTTGATTTCATAGGGTGGTAAACCCCTATTGTAATTCCTTTTTTATCCCAATGAGTGATCAGCGCCGTGCCGAGTTTACCAATACCAACTAAACCGACCCTTTTTGGTTTCATCCTTTTTCCCCTTTCTACTTGTCATACTATGTATTCCATCTTTCCAAAATAACAATTTGCAACTAAAATATTAAAGCTATTCCAAACATCAGTTCCTTACTGACTTTTGGAATAGCCCGATATTTAATAGCAAACCAAACCTTAATAAAAGATAATTCAAAACATCTTTTAATTTACCAAATTATTACTGCGCAAATCGTTGCAATGATTAGTCCCGTTACCACCGGGAAGAAGTTCTTTCTGGCTAACTCTAATGGTGAGACTTGTAGGAAGCCGGCTACTGCTACCAGAGATGACCAGGCAATAAGTGTTCCTCCACCGCTCCAAACCGCACCCATCTGTCCAATAGCTGCCAAAGTTCCAGGATCGATGTTACTTCCAGGGGCTATCGCACCTGACAAAGCGCCTGTTAAAGGAAGCCCAGCAAATCCAGAACCATCTAACCCCGTAATAATTCCAATTATCAATATACTAAACGCTGCAATAGAAGGACTTTGCGGTATATAATTTTGTCCTGCTTGGATTAAGTCAAATAGAAATGCTGGTTTTGCTGCACCTTCACCTAATGAAAGGATGGACACTGAAAAATCTCCACTACCCATAAAGAAGTAACCTGCAATGGGAATTACAGGTGCCATTGCACGAAATGCGAAAACAAAACCTTCGGTAAGATGCTCGCTTATTTTTTCGAGTGCATGAATACGGTTGAAAGCAATAGTGGCCAATACTAATAGGATGGTTGCAACCCCACCAATAAATGCTGCACCGTCTCCACCCTCAAAACCTGCTCCATTACCAATTTTGGTCTGGAACATAAAAATCATAACAGCCAACATCGCCAAAGGTACAATGATAGCAAATATTTTACCCCATTTATCTTTTATCTTGAGAATTTTTGCACTCTCTTCAACCGTAGCAGCAAGCTCCTGGTTGACTTCAAAGAATGCTTTTGCTTCTTTATTCACGTCCGTTACAGATCCAGATTTTTTGGTAATTGCTTTTCGATGCGTTACATACACAATCGCTAGTGAACTTATTCCGGTAATGAGAGAAAGAATGAATGCCTTGTCTGAAACTAAAGCTTTATCAATTCCTGCCGCTTTTGCACTAAGCATTGGCGCTACTTGCATAATATAGTCTGATGAAAGTGCCATTCCCTGACCTGCGATACAAATAACCATTGCAGATGTCATCACTGGTAATCCCGCACTCACTGCAGCAGGAACTAACAAAGCACAAATAAGTGGAACGGCTGGCGTTGGCCAGAAAAAGAGGGAAATCACATAAGTCGTGATCATTAAAACGAGATAAGAGACATGACCATTTACCATTATTTTTTGGATAGGTACGACCATCTTTTTATCCGCTCCTAGATCCTTCAAAGAATTAAGGAGACCTATCATAATAGATATGATTAAGAAAATACTGAATAGCTCTTTAGCTGCAACGAGGTTAGCGTTAAAGACAGCTTGAAACCCCGCTATAAAACTCCCTTTATAAACTGCAGCTATTACAAATGTACCAATAATAAGAGGTAAAACAATACCTTTTCTAAAGAGCATGATAACAATTACGGCTACAGTGACAAATAAATACACCCAATGAGCTAATGTTAATTCCATATTTCCCCTCCGGCTCTCAACATTGTTTAGATCTAGGTTCCTTTTGGATGACAAGTAATTTTAGTCTTTACAAAGTAGATGAGGCAGTTATTATGCAGGCTGATTTATGTATTACCTCACTTCTAATAGTTTCATTAACTTTGACAATTCACAAGATTTGCACATTGCATATTGTAGATTGTATACCATATTAAGAATAAAAATTTTTTCTTCTTTTTAAAAGAATATGAGTCCCTACTAGAATTCACTGTTGATTTCTATCGAATAATCCTCCAAACCTAAGATAACGCTTTCATATTCTATTTAACGGGCAATCCACCTCCTTATTTTCACTATACAAACCTTGTAAATCATAATAACACCATTACTGTTAACATGCAAATAATTTTAAATATTTTGATATTTTTGTATTTTTTAAATGTT
>JAPSKD010000093.1 GCA_031177865.1 Bacillus sp. (in: firmicutes)
GGAGCATACATCACCAGCTTATTTAAGTAAAGGTCGTTTTCGTGCTCAGCAGGAAGGTTATCTACATAAAAATATTGTTGCTGGTTATACACACTTTCATTTTGCTTCGAATCCACAGCTTGTGAAGAATTGGCTGACAGCATGTTTGGAGGATAAACAATGAATTATTTCCCACTATTAATGAATATTGACTATAAAAAGGTTGTTATTGTTGGGGGCGGACAGGTAGCTCGTCAAAAGGTAGAAGCGCTGCTGCCAACAAAAGCACTAGTGACAGTCATAAGCCCAGCTGTAACCGAAAAATTGCAGCACTACATCAATGAAGGGCTTGTGGCATGGAAAGAAAAAGCATTTGTACCTGCTGATTTAGATGATGCAGCACTGATTTTCGCCGTTACAAATGACGAAGAGGTAAATAATGCAGTGGAAGAAGCGGCACAGCATTGGCAATTACTCAGCCGTGCGGATGCAAAAGGACGTGTTGATTTCATCAATCCAGCAGTCGTTCGTCGTGGTGATTTCGTTTTGACTGTATCGACGTCTGGAGCAAGTCCAGGTCTGACACGCCGAGTAAAGACGGATTTAGAAGAGCAATTTGGAGTACATTACGCGCAGTATGTTTCATTTTTAAAGGAAGCGCGTCAGCGAATTTTACAAGTATTTACGGGCGATGTGAAAAAACAGCTATTAGCAGAGCTCTTGGATCCACAGTTATTACAATGGATGGAGCAAGGTGAAAAACAAAAATGTGAAGCGTGGCTGCAGCAGCGTATAGGAGAAAAACAGTGAGCGGATTTGTATATATTGTAGGAGCTGGTCCTGGTGACCCAAAACTATTGACGATTCGTGGATTAGAGTGCATTCAGCAAGCAGATGTGATTTTATATGACCGTCTGGTGAATGCTGAATTATTAAAACATGCGAAAGCTGACGCCGAGCTGTTTTATTGTGGAAAAGAACCAGGCAGGCATGGACTGATTCAAGATGAGATTCATCGTGTGCTAGTGGAACAAGCCAATCTTGGGAAGCAGGTTCTCCGCTTAAAAGGCGGTGACCCATTTGTCTTTGGACGTGGTGCAGAGGAAGCCGCGATTTTACGACAAGCCGATATTCCATTTGAAATTGTGCCTGGTATTACAGCGGGGATTGCGGCACCTGCTTATGCAGGGATTCCTGTAACCCATCGTGATCATGCTGCAAGCTTTGCGATCGTTACAGGTCATGGCCGCCCAGAAAAGGAGCAAGACTTTTTAAATTGGTCCGCGCTTGCTCAAATTGATACGGTTGCCTTTTATATGAGCATTGGCAATATCGCGCATATTACGAAAAGCTTAATGACCTATGGCAAAAGTGAATCAACCCCTGTTGCCGTCATTGAATGGGGCACAACCAAAAATCAGCGTACGATTACAGGCAATCTATCCACGATTGCACAAGATATTCAAAAACATCGTATCTCTAATCCATCTATGATTTTAGTTGGTGAGGTGGTTAGTGTACGGGATCAAATTGCCTGGTTTATAGAAAAGGAGCATGAATTATGTTAGATGCATTAAAAAAACGCCGTGCGATTCGCCAATTTGAAACGCGCGAAGTGGAACGTGACAAAATTGAGGCATTATTAGAAGCAGCAACGTATGCACCAAATGACCGTATGCGTGAGCCATGGCATTTCTATGTATTACAGAGCAACAGCTTAAAACGTTATGAGCAGGTGGCGCTTGAATATTTACAAAAACGCTTCCCAACAAAACCACATTTAGTGGAAAGCTCAATGGAAGCTGTCACAAAGACACCGCTTATCATTGTGGTGACATCTGCCATTGTCGATGGAGATGAAGGTGCAACCAAAGATAATACCTTTGCAGTCAGCAGTGCGATTATGTCGATGTGGTTAATGGCCGAACAGCTGGGTTTAGGCATGGTATGGCGTACACGCGGTGTAGGCTTAGTGCATGATACAGCATTACATGATTTTATTGGTGCATCGGATGGGGAGCAATTAGTAGGGACGTTATGCATTGGTTACCCTGCAGAAGAATTCACTTCCGCGAAAAAGCGTACACCATTTGCAGAAAAAACAACTTGGCTATAAGGAGATTTGTATATAGCACGACAGGGGATGCTGTTAGTTTATACAGGTGAAGGCAAAGGAAAAACAACCGCTTCACTTGGTGTCGCATTACGCGCAATTGGCCGCGGCATGAGGGTGAAATACTTTCAACTTATTAAATCACCTGAGCGTACATATGGTGAACAAATTGCCCTCGGAAAACTTGGTGTTGAAACAGTGCAATTAGGTATCGGTTTTACTTGGACGAAAACACCGGAGGAGCATCGCGAAGCACTTGCGTAAGCCTGGCGGATTATAAAAGAAGAACTAAAAGATGAAACAACAGACCTATTATTGCTGGATCAACTGAATAATGCGTTAGCCATCACACGTTTTCCTATCGACGATGTATTGTCACTACCAGAGGTGTTAGAGGCCATACAAAACCGACCCCAAACGACGCATCTGGTCATCACAGGTCGCTCGGTACATCCATCTCTTCTCGCTTTAGCCGATATAGTGTCAACGATTGATGCAACAAAACATTATTATGCTGATCAGGATGTCAAAGCTACGAAGGGGCTTGAATTTTAAGCACCTAGCACGCCCTGAAGTACAGATCAAACAGCATAAGAAAAGTTGTGAATGAAGTAAGGGCAGCTATTGCATATACAATAAGGATTGTCCATTTATGTTGTGGAAATTGAGGAGAAAATTCAATGATAAAAGGCCCCCCTTTACAATTTGATTTTGAAAAGCTGTGGAAAGAAGGCATGTTAGACTGGCATGGCAGGATGCCAGAAAGAATGATCGATGATGAGCTGGAAGAAGCATATTGGGCTCAGTCCATGATGAAAAAAACATACAAGCAAACAGATAACTATGCAGAAAAAATTTACGAAAAAATGAAACACCATATCCCGCAAAATTCGACTTGTATTGAAATTGGGCCGGGATGGGGCAATTATACCTTCCAACTCCGTCAAGATGTCAAAAGTCTAACGTTAGTGGATGGTTCTGAAAGTGTGCTTTCTTATTTATTACAATACTTTGAAAACGATGCAAAGCTTCAGTTCGTTCATAGTAAATGGGAGGAAGCGCAAATTGAGCAGCATGATGTTGTTATTGGGGTGAACTGCTTTTATCGTATGTATGAAATGAATGCGGCGCTGAAAAAAATGAACAGTCTTGCCAAAAAGCGTGCCATCATTGGTTTAACAACAGGACCTATTCAGCCGCATTACGTTATTTTAGATGAGCAGTTTGGTTATGACATTAAATATCCTCGCCGTGATTATATTACGATCGTTAATATGCTGTATCAATTAGGGATTTATGCAAATTGTGAAATGATTAAGCTGGAGCGTGTGTATCGTTATGATACATTGCAGCAATTATATGAAGCACAAAGCAAAAAAATCTTATCACCCCTGTTTGATATGGCAGATGTGAAAGCATCACTTGAACGCTTTATAGCAATGGAGGATGGCCAGTATGTATACCGTTACCCATTCTATGCTGCGATCATTAGTTGGGAGCCTGTGAAGTTACAGGACTAAGCTTCGTTTTGATATTCCTAATAGGGGCTTTAATCGTGGCACTGTTGGATAAAACAAATAGACAAAGTGGTTACAAGATGATGGGAGAGGGGGAGGTCACTTTATGACAACATGGAATTTAACGCAAATGCAGCGTCACTTACTCATTTGCAATGGGGCAACCTGTATGGGAGCAGGAGCTGAGGAGGTCACGCAGCAAATTCGAGACGAAATTCGGAAGAACCGTTTAGATGAGAATATACATACATCACGTACACGATGTAACGGCCGCTGTAAAGATAAATGCGTCGTAATTGATTACCCAAAAGGGACATGGTACTCGGTTCAACATGAAGAAACGGCACGTAATATTGTTCATGAAGAAGTTAAAGAAGAGGCGATCATTTATTCAATGGAGCACGGTGTGCGCAAACGCAGCGAAGACCGCATAAAAGGAATTGAAAAATACAAGAAAGGTAATGGACCGATGAAAAAAGCGGTATTATTTGTTGGTCATGGCAGCAGGCTGGAGGCAGGGAATAGAGAAGTTCGCGAATTTGTCGGGCAAATGAAAGAATACATTGATCCAGCCCTTTTAGTAGAAACATGTTTTTTAGAATTTGCATCACCAAATATTGAAGATGGGATTCAGCTATGTGTGGAACAAGGTGCGGATGAAATCCATGTAATTCCTATCATTTTATTACATGCAGGCCACTCAAAACTGCACATACCTGCAGAAATCGAACATGCTAAAGAGCATTTCCCAGATGTTCAATTTACCTACGGCCAAACGATCGGTGTTCATGAGGAAGTTTTTGAAATTTTAAAAACAAGACTGACTGAAGCTGGTTTTGATGTGGATCAAAAGCATGAGGATACGGCTATTTTATTAATTGGACGAGGCGGCAGCGATCCATATGCTAATGGTGATTTTTATAAAATCAGCAGATTATTGTGGGAGAAATTACATGTACCTATTGTTGAAAGTGCCTTTATGGGAGTAACGACGCCAACTGTGCAGGATGGGATGGAACGTTGCATTAAATTAGGCGCAAAAAAAATCATCATGCTGCCGTATTTTTTATTTACGGGAATTTTAATGGAAAGAATGAATAAAATGGCCGAACAGTTTAAAGAGTCATATCCGCATATATCAGTTGATATTGCTCAGTATTTTGGCTATCATCCAAAGTTAAGAACGGTACTCTTAGAACGAATGAATCAGGCCATAAACGGTACTTCGACTGGAATGCAAGATTTAGAGAATTTCCGTAAATATGCGGAAGAACATGGGTACGAACATCATCATCACCATCATTAGATGATAGACAACCGGTTTTTCTTCGTATTATGGTGTATGTTTACCAATAAAAGTGGGAGTGGCATATGGTAAAAAAGTTCCATCAACCTAGTATGTGACCCATGACAAGACATATCGGAGGAGTCAATGGTGCCCTGGGCTGGTCGAAAATTATATCAACAAATGTAAGGAGTACAAATAAAATGACTGAGGCTCTTAAATTGATGTTTCAAGGGACCAATTCGGATGTCGGCAAAAGTGTCGTCGTGACGGCCTTTTGCCGTATATTCGCCCAGGACGGATATAAAACGGTTCCTTTTAAGTCACAAAATATGGCGTTAAACTCTTATATCACAGTGGATGGAAAAGAAATAGGAAGAGCACAAGGGGTCCAGGCCGAAGCGGCAGGGATTCAGGCGACAACTGATATGAATCCGATTCTGCTCAAGCCGAATCGGGATAACCAATCCCAAATTGTGGTCCATGGAAAACCGTATAAAAATATGGAAGCCACTGCGTATCGCAAGGAATTCTTTCAAACGGGTATTGAGCTTATTAAAGAATCGCTTGCTGTTCTGTCAGAAAAGTATGAACGGATTGTCATTGAAGGAGCAGGCAGTCCTGCCGAGATTAATCTGAATGACAGGGAAATGGTCAATATGCGGGTCGCAAGAATGGCTCGCGCCCCAGTGATTTTGATTGGGGATATCGAAAAAGGAGGAGTTTTTGCCAGTTTAGTAGGAACCCTTCAGCTCATGGACCCTAATGACCGTGACCGAATCATCGGCGTCATCATCAATAAATTCCGCGGTGATATACGGCTTTTGGAATCAGGATTAACATGGTTTGAGGAATATACAGGAAAACCGGTTCTGGGAGTGATTCCTTATTTGGAGAATTTAAACATTGATGCCGAGGATTCCATGATATTAAATCAATATACATCGGTCCGAAATACCGAAAAAGAACTTGATATTGCGGTGATACAGTATCCGAAAATCTCCAATTTCACCGATGTCGATCCTTTTTTTGCCGAACCTGATTGCCATGTCCGGTTTATTACAAGAGCAGACCAATTACACTGCCCAGATTTAGTGATTCTTCCTGGGAGCAAGAATACGATCGAGGATTTGTTGTTTTTAAGAAAAAGTGGTATCGCCGAGAAAATCGTGGAATTGCAGCAAAAGCACGAATCCCTTCTATTTGGAATCTGCGGCGGCTATCAAATGCTCGGTGAAAAAATCGAGGATCCGTTTGCCATTGAATCACTTCACCATGAAATCGAAGGTCTCCGCTTACTGCCCATCAGGACGACCATTACAAAAGACAAGACGACCGTGTCATCAAACGGACTCTTACACCTTAACGGCAAACATTTCAACGTGTCAGGTTATGAGATTCATATGGGAGAAACGTGGACGACCCGAGAATCCCGGGGACTTATTGATACACATGGCCGATCAGATGGCTGTAAAACCGCAGATGAAAGAATCATTGGTACTTACTTTCATGGGATTTTTCATAATGATGAATTTCGTAAGGAGCTGCTGAATCAGATTCGCCAAGGAAAAGGATTGGAGCCGATTCAGCAGCGTGTATCCTTCAACCAATTGCGTGAAGAAGCATTTGATCTGTTAGCGGATCATGTAAGGTCGCACGTAAAGCTTGATTTGATTGAACAAAAAATGAAGGAATTCCCAAAAAGGTGGATTAGCCAATGAAGGGTGTCCAAACAGTTATCACTTCTTTGTTGGTTGAACTGTGAATGAAGTCGGAGCTTTCACAATGAAAATAGGTAAGGGAAGTTGTAATGGAACTTTTGGAGAACTTGTTCAAGGGATAATAGACGAACGGCCTTTTTTAATCACTTTTCCAATCCAAAGTTTGAGAAGTGAGGCAAGCTTTATCCCAGATCCAACTTCACCAGAATTAACAGGTGTGAATTCAAAGGTGAAAGCAATTAAAGCTGGAAAATTGTTATTAAATCAGTTTGGTTTGAATGGTGGCGGCAAACTTGACATTCGGTCAAATATTCCAATGGGCAAAGGGATGGCGAGTAGTTCTGCAGATATTGTAGCATCTATGAAAGCTATTGCTCATAGTTACTCTCTCCCCCTAACACAAGATATAATTTCTGCAATTGCCACTAAGATTGAGCCAACAGATGGTGTTATGTATGATGAGGTTGTGGCTTATGATTATATACACGGTGATATTATTGAAATCTTTGGAGTTTTACCGCCTTTCATCCTCGTTGGGATAGACCTCGGAGGAGCCGTAAATACCATTGAATTTAATCAATTTAAAAAAGCATATGATCGATTTGATCAACATCAATTTTTAGAAGCATATCATTGGGTCAGAGAAGGGTTCAGTAAAAACGAGTTTTCTCTTATTTGTAAGGCAACAACGATTAGTGCACGAGTAAATCAAAAAATATTAAGAAAACCTTATCTTTTTGAAATGGAAAAATTAGCTCATGCATTTCAAGGCGGAATTGTTGTTGCTCACAGTGGAACAGTAGTGGGAATTTTAATAGACAAAAATAGACTGAATAGTATCGAGATTGTTTTCCAATTATCAAAACATTTGTCACATCTTTTCAAGAACCTGAAAAAAAAACCTTTCTATTATTCCAATGTTAATAATGTTAAAAATATCAATTTTATTAATTAAAGTAATTCTCATCCATGTATACGATCCTTCTGCTTTGGTTATTTTTATCGTTACCGTCAGAACTGCAAATCCCAAAATGATCAAAGGCTTTGCAAAAAGAAAATGTTCGCTACAGATCAAGAATCGTTCCATAGTTGGAAACAAGGTCATCGATTGGGAAAAGGCCACGAATGGATTTATAGGGGAAAGTATGAGCTTAATGGCTATTTATGAAATAGAGAATAATCTGATTTCCGAGGTGTGGTTTATCAGAGAATAATAAGAGTAGGACTTCTATTTTTGGAAGTCCTATATACAGTGATCTTGTACATGCTAACTAAGAGATATATCATCCCTCCTTACTTGAATATATCTAGGTAAAAATTATAAATGGATGGATACATATGGCTTTCGTTTCAATTTATACTGTCGGTAGGCTAAATCACCCCTATGGCCACCCAATCTCTCGTAAGTTTTTTGAAATGGGATACGAAGTAATGCGACAGGCTGCTAAAACAGGGCAACTAATTGAGGAGTTTTCACCTTTTGGAGTCCCTATCACCGAGGAAGTATCCAAAGGGGATGGTTTTCCTGTTCTTACACTAACAGTATGGAAAAGCCTTCAAGGCCTTTATTGTTTTACCTACCATAGAAGATATGAATTTCAAGGGTACTTTAATCAAGTCTTCAAAAAATATTTGTACCACACCTGGGAATAATCGTGCTAATCAGTTGGTTAAGCAGTGAATTTTAATCAAATTTCACTGTTTTTTTGTGGAATATATCATCTGTATTTAAGCGGACGGGGGAATGGTAATGACCTATTCCACGTCTAACTTTAAGCCAGATAATAGTTTATTAATATTTTCCAATTAAAAGTGCAACTCAAAAAGGTTTACTTCCTTAAATCATGATTCACAGGGTAGCCAATCATAGTACATGACTTCGCCTGTTTCGATCACATAGCGTCTCGGCTTACTTTCACGAACTTCAGTTAATTGATTGAGAAAGAGTTCTTTTAATTTGTTCGTTACAATTCCATAAAAGAAGGCAATTGGTATTAATACGGATTTAGTAGATTTCAGTTTTCGGATCAGCTGCTTAAAGGACTGAATCCCGATTCTAAGAATGTCATCTGTATTTTGATCATATCCAAATAGAAACGCAGCGATTTGGACTATATGCCAGTATTCTTCAATCGTTTTGGCCCCAGAAAAGAAGTATTTTACTCCTTGAACAAACGCTTGAGGTACTTTATCACTAATAAAAGTGTGATCGAGTTCAATCGGCGCTTCGTTACATTTATTATTCTTTTGTTATTTGTTTTTAAAAGATTATTAGTTTCTTTAGGGTGGTCCAATTTTTCCGCCTTGGGTGGTTCACTTTGTGGGAAACGATTAAAGCTATAAAGGTTGCTGGACTGTGAACCATTTTTCCGTTCGGTTTCATAGAGGGTGAGGATTCCTAAATCCTTCGCTTTGATGATCATTCTTTTAAACGTGGAGCGGGAGATTCCATTACCATGATACCTTCATTAATCGCCTTTAATAGAGTTCCAATCTTTGCATTGCAAACGCCAGGCACCTTTGCCGAAAAACGAACGAGACGTTTTAATCCGACGAGCTCACCCTTCGAGAACTCATGCTTCTTCACAGCTAACCACATCTCGATATGCGTATTAAACTCCTTCACACTCTTAAACTGAGAATACCCTTCAAACCCTTCAATTCTGCCTGATTTCAAATTCATAAAAATGCACCACCCTTTCTACCCTCTATATAGGAAAACAGGGGGCAAAAGGACATGGAGTTTTGCAAGAAGTTGTTACAGTATTGTGAACTGTTAATGAGTCCGGGTAATACCACAAGTCAAACGATACGTTCATGCATGGTTATACGATACGTGGACAAAAAGAAGAAAAAATAGAAAAAGAATAACAACAACAAGTTTTTTATCCAAATAGAGAAAAAGGGTTGGTGCAAAAGTTCAAAATAGCTTGTAATGAACATTTGGGATGAGCGTTCTCAATTTTATTGTAAGGTCTTTAAGCCGGAAGCTGATTGATTTGAACCTGTGCAAGCGAGTAAGATAAATGACCAGCAGTTCTCCCATAAGAATGAATTTGTGTACATTCTTCAAGAGCAGGATTTACATTAACCAAAAATCGAAATAAGCCCGAAAGCTTTCCATCCTTCGTTCTCACGATCGTTTTTCCATCACGAGTTGGGACTGGCCTTGGTATCGAAAAAGGTAGTGGCATTTTCATTCATGCAAGTAGGATAGTATGTTCATACTTTACCTTATTTTCATCCTGATGGGTTTCGTAATTACGAAGCACGAATTGTTCATCATGAACACGAACAAATCGGGTCGTATTATTAGCACCACTTTGCCCAGCCCAAGTGACCCAGCTGCCAGTAGGAAAATAGTGGGAGAGTATTTCATCAATAAATGTATTTTCTTATATCATAGGACTGCATTCCTTTGCTATGAATTCTAATGTGTTTGAAGTTAGTCTATCATGCGATAAAAACATATTACTACGATAAATTGAGGTCCATGGTACTTGTCGGAGGTGACTAAATTCGACTATTGACACAGGTGCCTTTTTAAATGGCAGATACTTTTTTTACTATGATAATTTTCATAGAAAAGGGTAATTTGAAGCTCTATATAAAAATATACAATATAGGAAATCTTTACCTTATAATCCTAAAATAAACAAATTAAAATTAAAATAAGTTTATTATTGGCTGTGGTTAATCCTATGAGGAGGGTACGTCACCATTAAGCTTTGCAGAGATATATTGTGCATCACATACTAATCCACCACCACAAACCAAGTTTATCCGAAGGCGTTGGCGTAGCGTACATAGCTACTGTAATAGTTTCACAAATTTATAAAATACTGTTGATCAGGTGTCGAAAAATATTATTTGGACACCACTGCAACGTGGAAAACCGTTGATAGATAAATATTTATAGAGGGAGGTGATTTAATGCCATAATCTCAAGGATTTTGACAGTTTTTCTTGGGATGGGAACCACTATCACCGTATGCTTCGATCATTAAACCAAATAAGTTTTATATGTATCCACCATCGTAAATGCATACAGCTTCTCTCAAACAGTTATATTTTTATAGCTTAAATGAATATTTTAATAAAGGAGATTTTCATGTTGAAAAATAAAGTAAAAAGTATGGTGAATATTTTTTTGAGCTCTGCCATTGTTTTCGGCGGAATTGGGCAAACAGTGGTGGCCAAGGGTAATAACGATGCTAAGATTCCTAGTGAGGAAAATGTAAAACAGTGGTTAAGTGAATATGAATTCTATGAGGAAACTAGAGATGGATTAATCTATGAGAAGGTAGCAATAAATGAATTAAAGCGTTTCGTAACAGTCATAAAAGATAAGAATGCTAAGTTAGATGCGAATACACTAGATAATCTGGTTGTAGAATTTGAGAAGACCGGAGACTTTAAGCAAACAGATATGAATGAACTTGAAATGTTTGAACAATTGATTAACCAATATGAACAAGCAGTTCAAGACGAGTATATAAAAGAGGTTGTTCTAAAAAGTGATCTGCTCTTGAACATCAAACATAAGTTAACAATATATCTATGGGGCTATGCAGCAAATAACGATTTTAATGAACCAACTGAAGTATTACTTGCAGATATACTCTTTAATTTTTATCTATCGGATAAAATTGTCAATAAAAATGCTATTGGCATCTTAAAAGATATCACTGATCAATCGGATCAAAAAGGAAATAAAATAAAAGCCCATTTGGATAACGCTGTGAAAATGTCAGAAAAAGCTAATGAGTTTCTAGAAAAAGATCTAGGAATCCCTGCAGCAAAGTCCTATCAAAATGCATATAAGCAAATGTTATTTGGACTTGAAAAAGCAGGCTATACATTTAACACAGAATTCTTTGAATCTACCTCTGACACGGACGGTGACACGATAACAGATGGAATAGAATTCCAAGAGGGAATGAATCCATTTAAAATGGATACAGATGGGGATGGATTAAAGGACAATATTGAATATGAGATTAAATCAGTGATTTCCCCAACAAAATATGATACAGATCATAATGGCATAAGTGACGCAGATGAAGATAGCGATGGAGACGGCCTGAATAATAAAGATGAGCAGGTTTATCAAACAAATTTAACGAAGAAAGATTCCGACCAAGATAGTTTAACAGACGGATTTGAAGTACAACAGTTTGATTCATTACCTAGTAAGGATGATACAGATAGCGATGGATTAAGTGATGGGGATGAATTTGCTTTAAAGACAAATCCGAATGCTGCAGACAGTGATAACGATGAGACCACGGATTCACAGGAACTCCATAAACAATCTATTCGTACATCATTTAATCAGACTGATAAATCAGAAATTACTAGTGTAGAAGTTAGTTTTAGTGCAACAGATAATATTAATAAAACCACTAGAATTACAACAAATAAAGGCAATATTAAAACAGCTAATCTATATGGTCTTATTGGTTCTCCTGTAAGGATCAATACTCAATCAGAATTTGATAAAGCAAGCATTCAATTTACTTATGATGAAGCACAGCTTGGAGACACATCGGAACAGGATTTAGGCATCATTTGGTATAATGAAGATGAGGAAAAGTTTGAAAGCCTTAACACTGAGTTAGATTCAAGTAAGAATACAATAAGTTTCGAAACGACTCAGCTTCGTGAATATATGATTGTTGATAAGAAAAAATGGATGGAGCTTTGGAGTAAGGAAACTAACTACTCAAAGAAGCTTGGTGTAAATAGTGATGGTCCAAGTGCTGAAGAGATAGATTCAGATGGGGATGGCTTATACGATACCTATGAAACTGAAGGAATGAAAACACCATACGGTATCATCCACACGAATCCTGACAAGAAAGATAGTGACGGAGATGGATTAACCGATGGGCAAGAAATGGGTCCACTTAGAACATTCACGTTTGAGATTTTTGGAATTACGATTCATTTTGAAGGTTTCTTTCCAACCAGTTTTCCTGACCAAAAAGATAGTGATGGGGATGGAATATTTGATAATGAGGATTCAAAACCGTTGCACTCTGATTTATCCAATTTAGTCATTTTTCAATCAGATAGACCAGAAGGCCATGATGAAAATGGAAATGTAGCGAATGATATGAAAACCGATGATTATACAGGAGATGAAATGACGGACATTAGCTGGATGTTCAATCTTCAGTTACTTGAATCATATTTCCCAGGTATACTATTTGATGAGTTCGAGATGATGTCAACAGACTTATTTTCTACGGGAGAAATGGAAGATGTTGTTTTAGATATGATTGATCATTTTGAGGAGGGAACCGGTACAGAGTATAGTAATCAGACTTTAACGAAAAAAGCTAGTGAGCATGAGACAACAAAAGCCTATGTTGACTATGTCAAAAATGCTTTAGTTGATGAGTTAAAGAAAAATGGAGGAAATTTGGGAGCACTTCGGTTTGATAAAAATACAAAAGCCACTAATTCATTTTATCAAAATATACAGGATAATGCTTCTTACCCAACGTTTAGCAGTTGGAATGATAGAATAGGCGGACTTACAATTACAGTAAATGATACGTGGGGGAATAAGATATCCGTAAAAGATTTTTCAGTAGAGAACAATCACTTTAAAGGTGTCATGCATGTTCGTTTATATGATCATTTTGGGTTAGATCAGCCAGATGTGGAGAAAATGTATGTTAACTTAGCAGGATTTCGTGCTTGGTTTGTCTTACAGCATTATGAAGATTTTGATGGAGAATATAAACCCTTTGTTAGTATAATGGAAATGGATATACCATTCGAGGGGGAATTGAGCAATTAAAGTGAATTTAAAAATTCTAGTTTTGATTATTGGTACATTCTTCATTCCATTCTACATAATGGGATGTACAAAGAATGAGGAATCAAGCGGGGAAACAAAGATTTTAGAAATTGCCAATACAGAACAGGTCGTTGGTAAAAAGGATGAAGAAGTGGTGACTCTTAGAAAGCATTACATGATTCTGAATCCACCAAAAGATTTAAAAGATATGAAAGAATTAGTGGAAAAATACATGAAGAATCATCCAGTTGAAGGTGAAATGAAAGGAACAGAAGGAAAAAATAGGAATTTTTATATGTCCTTCTATAGGGAAAGTGACGATTTGCCAAGAGACTGGCAGCCTGATGAAAGTTACATGAATACGGATCGGATGGAACATCATAAACATGATCTCATTGCATCAATCATTTGGTCAGATGCTGAACCACAAAAAGAGTACAATGTTTATGATAAAAGTAAGGAAGGAAAGGTACTGAAGCGGATGCATTTTATTGAGGATAAGCTTGTTGAATGATACACTATCCAACATATAAAACAGATATTCCTATGCTGCAAAAACAGAACTAAACTTAATTCACCAGTATGTGGATTACATTCAACTCATGACCTATGATATTCACGGATCCTGGGAGAGTATGACAGGGATGAATGCTCCTTTGTACCGTGATCCTGAGTCTAGATTCACTTGGGAGTGGAGTGTACAAGATACAATCAACCTTTATCTCAATAAAGGGGTACCTGCAAATAAACTCATCATGGGAATTCCCTTCTACGGCAGAGCCTACAACCAGGTAACAAATAGTAATAACGGATTATACCAGTCCTTCATGGGTGGTGGATTTGCCATCAGTTATAAGAATCTAGAAGCGAACTATGTAAACAAAAATGGATTCATTCGATACTGGGAACCAGATTCCAAAGTTCCATGGCTGTTCAATGGATCTCAATTTATCAGTTACGACGACACAGAATCAATAGGATATAAAACATCGTTTATCAAGGCGAATAGCCTGGGTGGTGCGATGATGTGGGAGCTAAGCCAAGATCCCAATAGAGTGTTATTATCAAAGATTGATAATGATTTGAAATAAAACATTTAATAAAAAAACGAAACAAATTAGCAGGGATCGATGAAGGTCCCTGCTTTCGATATGTCTTTTTTTAATGTCCTATATCTTGTCACCAACTCTCCCATTATCTTCTTGCCAATCTGCATGTGACTTAAATTTAAAATCTATAAAATTAGCAAAACAGGTACGAATAGGGATATTCGCTTGGGTCCGGAAAAATTTTAAACCACTAATAGAAAAGTCTGCGAGTTTTTGTGCTAAAGGCTTTTTTTGTGCTATGATTTTTATAAAACCTATCATATCAGAGGAAGGTGATTCTAATGTAAAAGGTAGGAGTGGTAGGACCAGCACTTTCGATTGAGCGTATTTTAGACGTTGCCAAAGAGTTTGAGAAAAATATCATGTTTCTTCCATTTCCTTATAAACAGGCAATTGAAACGAAAGAGATTGTTTTACAGCATAGAAAAGGTGTGGATGCCTGGCTTTTTTCTGGGCCCATTCCTTATGCGATTGCAAAGAGTGTAATCGGAGAAGACGATAGCCTTCATGGCATATTATCTTGGGAGACTGGATTGTATAATTCGCTAATCAGTCTCCTTTTACAAAAGAAAGCGGGTTTTAAACAGATAAGCATTGACCTTCCCGATGCGATCGGTACAGCAGAGGTGAGACAGCTAGACGCACCTATCAAAAACCTGCTGATTCAACAATTCCCGGCTGATGTGAATGAACAGGATATCTATAGGTTTCATCACGAGCTTTGGGAAAAAGGAGAAATTGACGGATATTACATACCTATTTTATGGAAAAGGCATGAAAGCCTATCTATCAACAATTAAAGATAGTTCAACCAATGAGATAGTGGCGTACCATACTTCCGATAGGATTACGATGGATTTAGCGATTGAAACTCTATTAAAGTTAAAGAAAAATAAGAACTTTCAAAAAGCAGAAAATGCACTTATTCATTCTGATCAAGGCACCCATTATACACATCCGGATTATCAAAAGTTAGTGAAGAAATTAGGATTACTACAATGAATGTCAAGAAGGGGAAACTGTTGGGATAATGCCCCCCAAGAATCTTTCTTTGGACATTTTAAAGACGAGGCAGCTATTAAGTCCTGTACTACTTTAGATGAGCTAAAACGTGAAATTAAAACCTATATGACTTATTACAATCACTATAGATATCAATGGAATTTAAAGAAGATGACTCCTGTAGAATACAGAAATCATCTTCTTGTAAGTGCATAGCCTTTTTTTAAAATGTCCTTTACAACGGGTACAGTTTACCCGCTAGTCAGGCCTTTTTCCGCGCAAAACTTCCAGTTGTCCCCTTAAAGAACCGTCCCCATAGTCGCATACGAAAAAAGCTACAGGAACAATTGCCCTCAAGCTTATATTTGAAATTTAAACTGCTTGGAGTACAGATGGGCATACGCTCCATCTCGAGCTAATATCCATCGTGGTCCTTGTTCCACAATCGGTTTTATGTTCAGTTACTCCTTGGAGGGCTTTTTTCATTGCATTTAATCATCTATCTTACATCTCAATTAAATCCACCTAGCTGGCAATTTAAGTATCTTGTATTATTTCCATTTTTAAATATTTGGAATCTTGTTGATTTTAGTGCTTTATCCTGTTAAAATCTATTATTATTTTGATAAAAGTATCTCTTAATAGGAAACACTTTTATTTTCTTTAATTATTTCAAAAAAA
>JAPSKD010000094.1 GCA_031177865.1 Bacillus sp. (in: firmicutes)
CATTGGTCCTCCCATTCCTGGCTGACCAAATCCTGCTCCCATTGGTCCTCCCATTCCTGGCTGACCAAATCCTGCTCCCATTGGTCCTCCCATTCCTGGTTGATCGAAACCTTGACCCATTGGTCCTCCCATTCCTGGCTGACCAAAGCCTTGGGACATTGGTCCTCCCATTCCTGGTTGACCGAAGCCTGCTCCCATTGATCCTCCCATTCCTGGTTGATCGAATCCTTGACCCATTGGTCCTCCCATTCCTGGTTGACCGAAGCCCGCTCCTATTGGTCCTCCCATTCCTGGTTGACCAAAGCCTGCTCCCATTGGTCCTCCCATTCCTGGCTGAGCGAAGTCTGGCCCCATTGGTCCTCCCATTCCTGGTTGACCGAAGCCTGCTCCCATTGGTCCTCCCATTCCTGGTTGACCGAAGCCCGCTCCCATTGGTCCACCCATTCCTTGCAAACCTTGGTCGAACCAGCCTTGGTTTGTGGCTGCTGGTGAGCCTACAGGTACTTCTTCTGGACTTTCATCGAAATAAGGCATTTGATCATCCGCTGGCATTTGGTCATATCCTGCTGGCATTTGACCGCTCATCGGCATTTGGTCATATCCTGCTGGCATTTGACCGCTCATTGGCATTTGATCCATTCCTGACATTTGGCCGCCCATTGGCATTTGACCCATTCCTGGCATTTGGCCGCCCATTGGCATTTGACCCATTCCTGGCATCTGGCCGCCCATTGGCATTTGACCCATTCCTGGCATTTGACCCATTCCTGGCATTTGACCGCCCATTGGCATTTGACCCATTCCTGGCATTTGACCGCCCATTGGGTTGGTCATAGGTAATTGCGGCATAAAGGATGAAGATTCATCATCAAAGCCATGTGGCATATATTCTGCACCTGCTACCCCTGGCATTGGTCCAGGTTGATTCGGCAGCATATTAGGTACGTGAGGCATTACCGCTCCATGAACCTGTGGATAAGGCATAAATGACATTGGTGGACAAGGCGGCGGCGGGCACCATAGTGGTGGCGGCGGACAAAATCCTGATCCAGGCATTATTGGTGATATAGGTACACAATAATCTTGTGGCATTTGCTGTTGTACAGGGAACTGGTTCTCCATTGGTGCTTCTTGTACAGGCATGACTGGGTTTTCTTTTATCGGTTCTTTTACCGGTTCTTTTATTTCAGGAAGTATGTTGGCTGGTTTTGGAGGCAGCTGTGGCTGTTTAACCTCCATATTGGTCATGTTGTTCAGATAATAGTTGTTAATGTCGATTTCTGGAATGATTTGCAGGGGCATTTTTGGAGTATATGGTGTTTTAGGTGCTTCTTTTATTGGCGCATCTTTAATCGGTGCTTCCTTTTTTGGAATTTCTTTTACAGGTTGTTCTTTAATTGGTGCAGTTTTGATTGGTACTTCTTTAATAGGAGCTGCTTTTATTGGTGCTTCTTTAATAGGAGCTGCTTTTATTGGCGCTTCTTTAATAGGAACTTCCTTAATAGGAGCTGCTTTTATTGGTGCTTCCTTTATAGGTGCTTCTTTTATTGGAACCTCCTTTTTTGGAGCTGGTTTAATCGGCATTTCTTTTGGTTTCTCTTTGGTAAACGGTTGCCCAGCAATCGGCATTTCTTTCTTGGCGCCTAAGTTGATTGTGGCCCCCGGCTTTGTTCCCATCGGCGTTTCTTTTTTTATATTTCCACCTGTTGTTGGGACTTTTATTTTCATACCGGGCATAATCATATCAGGGTTGCTGAGCTGCGAATTCATCTTTTTCAGCTCTTCAAAATTCACGCCGTACTTCTTGGCGATTTTCCAAAGAGTATCCCCTTTCTGTACGATATGGATCTTCACTCTGATTTCCCTCCTATGCATAAGTCCATATATTCTATGTGATGATAGGCAAAGTGCTAACATTCTTCAAAAAAACTTATGCTTTTTTTCCCAAAAATATGAATCAACCCTTCAAATATAAAAATAGATGCAATTTTTAAAATTGCATCTACCCCTTAAAATTATGAATTTTGTAACATACGATCTAGCGCCAATTTTGCATTTTCAGCAATATCAGGAGCTACTTTAATCGTATTATTTGTCTCTTCTAGTGTATCCAAGCTCCACACTAAATGCGGCAGGTCAATTCGGTTCATGGTTAAACAAGGACACATTGC
Source organism: Bacillus sp. (in: firmicutes) (assembly GCA_031177865.1). GTDB lineage: Bacteria > Bacillota > Bacilli > Bacillales > Cytobacillaceae > Neobacillus. The sequence continues at coordinate 2,172 of JAPSKD010000094.1, forward strand.
AGGGTTTAAAGAAATAATCTTTTTATCAGGGTGATTCTTAATCAGGCGATTAACTAGATTCATTTCTGTTCCGATGGCCCATTCAGTGCCCGGCTCTGCTTTTTCAATCGCATTAATGATATAACTGGTTGAACCAGCCATATCGGATAATTCCACGACTTCACGGCGGCACTCAGGATGAACAATAATGGTCATATTAGGATATTGGGTGCGTGTATCATGGATATTCTGAACTGTAAAGTTCTCATGTACAGAGCAGTGACCTTTCCAAAGGATGACTTTTATTTTTGAAGGATCGCCTTCATATTCAAGCTTATTCGTAATTGGATTCCAAACGGCCATTTCATCTAAACCAACACCTAGATCAGCAGCCGTGTTTCTTCCTAAATGCTGATCTGGTAAAAATAGAATCCGTTCTTTTTGGGTAAATGCCCACTTAACCATTGTCTCTGCATTTGAAGATGTAACACTTGCACCGCCGTGTGCACCAACAAAAGATTTAATCGCTGCAGTAGAATTAACATATGTTAAAGGAAGAATGGTATCACCAAAAATCCCCTGAAGGAGTTCCCACGCCTTTTCAGTTTGATCAAGGTCTGCCATGTCAGCCATAGAACAGCCTGCACGCATGTCTGGGAGAATAACCTTTTGGTTATCGTTTGTAAGAATATCAGCGGTTTCCGCCATAAAATGAACGCCGCAGAAAACAATATATTCTGCTTCGGTATTTTCAGCAGATAATTGTGCAAGTTTTAAGGAATCTCCGGTTGCATCGGCAAACTGAATCACTTCATCTTTTTGATAATGATGACCTGGAATGAAAAGTTTTGAGCCTAATTTGTTTTTCACTTCTACTACTCTGGCCTCTAACTCTTCCTTTGACATTTGTTTGTATTTTTCAGGAATCATCTTATTCTTTTTCATAGCTGCTAAAATACTCATGTTTTATTCCTCCCCTTCCCTAAAGAGAACTTTTACACTTATATCGAGTGCTTTATATGAATGTGTTAAGAATCCAAGTGAAATATAATCAACACCAGTATCACGATAATCCGCTAAATTGGTTAATTGAATCCCGCCTGAAGCTTCCGTTATGAATCCTGAAGGAACTAATTTAATCAGTTCTTTAATCTCGTCTGGAGTACGATTATCAAACATAATAACATCTGCACCGGCGCTGACCGCTTCTCTCACCTGAGCCTCAGATTCAACTTCTACTTCTACCTTCACCATATGACCGGCTTTTTTGCGAACACTTTCAACTGCATTTGTAATCGAGCCCGCAAACGAAATGTGATTATCTTTAATCATAATCCCGTCGTATAAACCGAAACGATGATTGAAGCCTCCTCCAGCTGTAACTGCATATTTTTCAAGCATTCTTAAGCCTGGTGTAGTTTTACGCGTATCACAAATTTTGGTATGGCCACTGTCCAATGTAGAAACTGCTTTACGTGTAAGGGTCGCAATCCCACTCATTCTTTGAACCAGGTTAAGTACAACTCTTTCCCCTTTTAATAAATCCGCTATTTTTCCAGAGGCTGTTGCAAGCTTCTGACCGTACTCAATAGCTTGACCATCCTTCACAAAAAGCTCCGTTGCAATGTCATTATTCAAAAGTTTAAAACCTGTTTTAATCATTTCTTCTCCACAAAAAATTCCGTTATCCTTCGAGAGAAAGACGATTTCGCCTTTTGTATCGTCTGCAAAAATTAAATCAGTGGTAATATCCTGTTCCCCAATATCTTCTATAAAAAATTGCTCAAGTAGCGAGCGCAGTTTCAATGTATTCATGGTTACTCTCCATTCCCCGGCTATTTTTATGAATAATGGTTTTGTTTAACCAATACTGGTCGTCTTCGATTGGAAAATCACTTCGAAAATGACCACCACGGCTCTCGGTCCGTTTTAGAGCAGCTTCGGTAATTAACTTTGCGATAATCAGCATAAAAATCTTTGTCATCTCTTCAATAGAATAAATATCAAGATAATCTATTTGGTGTGCCTTAAAGGTTTCTAACCATATTTTCTGGTTTTGGAGATTAGCCTCATTTCGGACAATACCAACCCGCTCCATCATCGTATCCTTAATTTCTTGTATGTTTGGCAAAATTACTTTTTCTTGCGGGATCAATGGACATTTGATTTCGGTCCAATGTGTATCTTCATATTCAGCCTCATTTAGCATTGAAGATAACTTTTCTCCCATAAATAACCCTTCTAATAAGGAATTACTTGCAAGGCGATTAGCACCATGCAATCCTGTGCATGCGGCTTCACCAATGGCAAATAGACCCTTTATTGAAGTCCGGCCATATAAATCTGTTTTAATTCCTCCCATTAAAAAATGACAGCCGGGAGCAACTGGAATTCTCCCCTCAGATAACTGAAGACCGTTATCTTCACAAATGGCTGTGATTGACGGGAATCTTTGCTTAAAGTTTTCAATTTTACTAATATCTAAATATACTTTGCAGTCATTTTTAAGATATTCATAGATTTTCTGCGATACAACATGCCTTGGGCCAAGGTCCTTGAGTGGATGAACACCTTCCATAATAGGCGTTCCATCTTCTGTGACAAGAACGGCACCTTCGCCACGTACTGCTTCAGAAATTAACCCTTTTGTTTCACCATTTAGGTATAAAAGTGTAGGGTGGAACTGGATAAACTCCATATCAACGACTTCAGCGCCTGCTAAATAGGCCATTGCAATCCCATCGCCGCTGACTGTATCGGCATTTGAAGTATAGGTAAACAATTGCCCGCAGCCGCCTGTTGCTAGGATTGTATTACGGCTGTAATAGTTCTTTATCGTACCATCTGGCATTTTAGCTTTTACACCAATGCAGCGTTTCGCGGAATTTAGTAATAACTCATATGCAAAAATATCTTCTTCAATGGTGACATTTTCCTTCAGCGTGCTAATGAGGAACTCGACTACATTTTTACCAGTCGCGTCTCCGCCGCCATGAACAATTCGCTTTTCGCTGTGTGCCCCTTCCATTCCGAGCAGCAATTCACCATCTTGATTTTTATCAAAAACAGATCCTTGTTCAGAAATGAACTTAATCAGCCTAGGTGCAGCATGAATAATTTCCTCCACAGCCCCTTGATTGTTGTGATATCTTCCTGCTTCAAGCGTGTCAGCAGTATGTTTAGTGGGATGGTCATGCTCCCCAATCGCCGCGGCAATACCGCCTTGAGCAAGAAACGAATTAGCTGTTCTCATTTTTTCCTTTGTGAGTATCCTCACATTCAAATCCTTATTTAAAAGCGAGGCTAACTGCAGTGCAGCGATCCCACTTCCTATAATCAAAACATCATCATGTATTGTCATATTGACTCCTCCTGGATTAACAGGTGTCTTGACATCTATATTTACATAGATTTAAACTATTTACAAGAGTTTTTTATAAGAAAAGCGGAAGGCGCCTGTCTATCGGCGACAGGCATAAGACGAGCCGGCTGGAAGGTTGTTCTTTAACCTTCTAGACGGATTGTAGGAAATGTGGAGGCGACTGTTCTGGGACGAAGGCATAAGACAAACCCATGAAGAAGGCGCTTTTTGCCTTCTTCATGGGTTGCCTTATGACTCGAGTCCCAAGGAGCCGAAACTAGACAAGCTTATGACCCCGAGCCGATGGCGCCTGGAGCTGGACAGTTTTCAAAGTTGAAAAATACATGTATTGGAGATTACTAATGATATATTTTGATTTTGCGGCGACCACTCCGTTAGATTCTGAAGCAGCAGAGGTGTTTGTTCAGGCTTCAACTGAGTTCTTTGGAAATTCTAGTTCCCTTCATGATATTGGCGGACAGTCACTGGACTTGTTAGAAAATTGCCGTGAAGAGCTGGCTAGTCTTTTTGGAGTTAATAAAAAAGGATTGTATTTTACAAGCGGAGGTTCGGAGGGGAATTTTTTAGCCATTGAGGCACTGTTATCAGCTCCTAAACAAGCTGGAAAGCACATCATAGCTGGGATGGCTGAGCATTCGTCCATCCATGGTGTTCTCAACCGGTTAGAAGGGTACAGCATTACTTATTTACCTCTTAATTCTTATGGTCTAATTGACATAAATGAATTGGAGCGCGCAATTACCCCTGAAACGGTTCTAGTGACAGTGCAGCATGTGAATTCTGAAATCGGTACGATTCAGACGATTGAAGAAATAGCCCGTATTTGCAGGGAGAATGACATACATTTTCACAGTGATTTTGTTCAATCCTTTGGAAAAATCGATTTGAAAAAGATTACCCCGCTTGTCAGCAGCTTCTCATTCTCTGGTCATAAAATATATGGTCCTAAAGGTATTGGCGGTGTTTATGTAGATCCAGCAATTTCTTGGATGCCCTTTTTTCCAGGAGGATCACATGAGAGAGGTTTCAGACCAGGTACGGTTAACGTCCCTGCGATCGCTTCTATGACTGCAGCTGCTCAAAAAATAAACGACCAACTTGTACAAAGCCACGATAGATTTTTAGAGCTACGTGCTACGTTAATCGAGACGCTTGATCCTATAAGGGAATTTGTGCATATTTATCAAGCTCCTCTTGACTCTCAGTTACCTTCTATCATTGGATTGCGGATTTCTGGAATTGAGGGTCAATGGATGATGCTCGAATGTAATCGCTATGGGTTTGCTATTTCAACCGGAAGTGCCTGTCAAATTGGTATGCAAGCACCAGCAAAAGTGACACAAGCATTAGGAGTAAGCCCCCAAGAGGCAAAGGAATTTATTCGTATTTCGTTTGGAAAGACAACGAAGAGGGAAGATGTAGTAAAGCTAGGAGAAACTATTGTAGATATCGTAAAGAAATTTAAACAATAGAACTATGGTAAAATAGGGTAGAAATACGAGGAGGTAAATATGGCTGAACAAAAAAAGATTCTTGGCGATGAAAGGAGAGCTCTTATCCTACAGCTGCTAAAAGACAGCCCTGTACCGCTTACAGGAAGCGAGTTAGCAACACGAACAAATGTCAGCAGACAGGTGATTGTTGGGGATATTACACTTCTTAAAGCAAAAGAGGAGCCGATCATCGCAACAAGTCAAGGTTATTTATATTTTAAGCAAAACACAGGCGCACCAACATTTGAACGGACGATTGCCTGTAGGCACTCACCTGATGACACGGTAAAGGAGCTAAATTTACTCGTCGACCATGGAGTGTTGGTAAAGGATGTTAAAATAGAACATGCAGTTTATGGTGATTTAACTGCCTCGATTATGGTTTCTAATCGCCAAGAGGTAAAACAATTCATGGATAACATCCTTAATACAAAGGCGTCGTTGTTATCGGAATTAACGGGCGGCATTCACCTGCATACAATCGCTGCGCCCTCAATTCAAACCCTAGACAAAGCTGAAGCGGCTTTGAAGGAAGCTGGCTTTTTAATCGAATACTAGATAGTTCCCCCTACAAAGGGGGATTTTTTTGCTTTGTCATAAATGAATTGTGCACCGAAAATCTAGGTCCATTATGATTTCGGTAACAATCAAGCAAAAAAGTACCGAGCCATATGCCCGGTACTTTTGTTTCGATTAAACCATTTTAGATGGGTAGCTTCCTAGTAATGTAACTCCGCATCCAAGTGCTTCGAGCTCGGCCATTGCACCTGGAATTAATACCTCATCAAGTTTCATTTCCAAATCAATAATAAAGAAATAGTTTCCAATTCCTGTTTTCATGGGTCTTGATTCGATTTTTGACAGGTTTATTTTTCGCCATGCAAAGGCAGAAAGCACCATATGAAGTGTTCCAGCCTTATCCGTCGGAAGTGTGACCATTAGCGTTGTTTTATAATGGGAGGAACCGCTATACTCCTCAAAATTAATCCCCTTTTCTGATAAAACAAAAAAGCGAGTATGGTTATGATCAAAATCATGAATGTCGTGTTGAACAATAGATAAACCATATTCTTCAGCGGCCAATTCATTCGCGATGGCAGCAATACGCTGTTCTGGGTGGTCCATCACCATCTTCGCTGCAGCAGCAGTCGAGCTGACACTTTCATAAGGTATCCCATGTAACTGATTATGTAAGAACTTATGGCATTGGGCAATCGCATGAGAGTGACTGTACACCTTATTAACTTCCTGCCATATTTCTTGATTATCCGGATGGACCATCAAATGCTGTTTAATAGGAATGGTAATTTCCCCGACAATTGGCAATTGAACCACATGGGTTAAGTAATCCAATGTAATATTTACTGTACCTTCAAGGGTATTTTCAACAGGAACAACGGCTAGTTCCACTTTTTCATTAACAACCGCATCCATGGATTCAGGAATGGTCCGATATGGTTCAAGTTCAAATCCAGGAAAAACTTTTTTCACCGCTAATTCGGTAAAGGTTGCCTTTGGTCCTAAAAAACCAACTTTCATGATTTCACACACTCCCTAACAAAAAATCTCTCTGTTGTAAAAACTCCATTATGCTCCTGTTCCAAGCACTTCAACTTTTTCTACGAATTCAAGCTTACGTAGTTCTGAAAGCAGTTCATCTATATCTGTAGAAATCTCGGTGGTATTCAACGAAAGTGTAACGTTTGCCCTTCCTTGCAATGGAATGGTTTGATGAATGGTCAACACATTGCAGCCAGAAGAAGCAACGACACTAAGAAGCTTAGACAAAGTGCCTGAACGATCTTCAAGATGAAAAAAGAGTGTAACTAATCGTTCCTTAACAATCGTGGAAAATGGAAATACCGTGTCCCTATATTTATAATAGGCACTTCTGCTTAAGTCTACTTGCTGGACCGCATCCCAAATAGACTCAGCCTTACCCCTTTCGAGCATTTCCTTTACATCGAGTGTTTTCTTCATCGCTTCAGGCAAGACGTCTTCTCTTATTAAGTAAAATTTTTTATCAAATTTTTCATTTTTCATCTCTCTACCCACCCGATATGAAAAGCGTAGGCGCCTTGCACAGGGAAAAAAGAAGTTCATTTTTTCCTCGGGGCTTAGACCTAAGAGCCCCTAGGCTGCTTGCGCTAGACAATTCTCAAAGTTAAATTCATTTTTCTGATAATTAAAGAAAAGCACAAGCGCCCGTGTAAACAATATCGGGGCGCTCTGGCTAGAATTTCTCAAAGACATGTTCGTATCTACTCAACAAATTCAAATTCGAAGTCTAATAATTTTACGGTATCCCCATCTTTTGCACCTTTTTGTCGTAACGCCTCGTCCACTCCTAAACCACGAAGCTGTCTGGAAAAACGACGAACAGATTCTTCTGTTTGGAAATTGGTCATCTTAAATAATTTTTCAACCTTTTCCCCTTGAATCACAAATGAGCCATCTGGTTCTCTTGTAATATAGAAGGCTTCAGGATCTGCCTCATGTTTATAAAGAACGCGGTTAATACCGGTTTCTTCCTCTTCATGATCAAGTGGAAATTCAGGAGTTTCCTCAATTTTATCTGCAATCGCAAACAATAGCTCTCTCAAGCCTTTTCTTGTTAAAGCCGAAATCGGGAAAATTGGGAAATCCTCTTCAAGGCGTTCTTTAAATGTCTTTAAATTTTCTTCTGCTTCCGGCATGTCCATTTTATTAGCTACAATAATTTGCGGACGCTCTGTTAAGCGGAGATTATATTCTTCTAGCTCTTTATTGATGGTCAGATAATCCTCATAAGGATCCCGTCCTTCCATCGCAGCCATATCAATTACATGAACGATAACCCGCGTCCGTTCAATATGACGCAAAAATTGATGACCAAGTCCAACACCTTCACTCGCACCTTCAATCAATCCTGGAAGGTCGGCCATTACAAAGCTTCTGTTATCCTCCGTTTCCACCATCCCAAGGTTAGGGACAATGGTTGTAAAATGGTATTCAGCAATTTTAGGTTTTGCTGAAGAAACGACTGATAATAAAGTGGATTTCCCAACACTTGGGAAGCCGACAAGTCCAACGTCTGCAAGCAGCTTTAATTCAAGGATAACGTCACGCTCTTGACCTGGTTCGCCATTTTCGGCAAGCTCCGGTGCAGGATTTGAAGGGGTCGCAAAACGGGAATTTCCTCTTCCTCCACGTCCTCCCTTGGCAATGACTGCACGCTGACCATTCTCAACAAGATCGGCAATGACTTCTTTTGTTTGTGCATCCATAACTACTGTGCCTGGTGGTACCTTAACAATCATGTCCTTCGCATTTTTCCCATGCTGATTTTTGGACATGCCATGCTCACCACGTGGGGCTTTCCAATGGCGTTGATAACGGAAATCCATTAATGTACGCAAGCCTTCATTTACTTCAAAAACCACATCGGCACCCTTACCGCCGTCTCCGCCAGCAGGTCCGCCCATTGGAACATATTTTTCACGACGAAAAGCGACCATTCCATTACCGCCGTCTCCGCCTTTTACGTAAATCTTCGTTTGATCGACAAACATGTGAATCCTCCTGATTTGACTGATAAACGAACGAAATAAAAGCCTACATTACCGACATAAAGACTTCTAATCCAAGTTCGTTCTCTGAGAATTCCTTTACTTTAACTTCCATTTCAGAAGCAGTCAGGAATTGTTCAATCAGTTCTTTTTTTATTATTATTCCGCTAAAATCAAAAAAGAAACGAACTCCATCTGATTGCGGTTGAATTGTTATTGATAAATGATTTTCCTGAAAGGCCTCAATGGCCTGATCTAAGCAAATAAAGAAGGATTTTGTCCAATTCGACAGAATGTCATCATTTATTTTCACTGCCTCTAAATCGTTAAGAACCTCATATTCAAGCTGAAATAAATGATTCTCCCAATTTGATCTTAAAAGCAAGGAGGAAAATCTTGGCAAATGAAAGTTCGACAGCTTTGATTCATGCTGTGCTTCGATGACAATTTCATTTATATATGCTTTCGCCCGATCAATTCTATTTAAATCTAAGTTCCCTTTGATTAACTGCAGTCTATTCAGCCAATCATGCCGTGAGTGCCGTAGCACTTCCACGATATCCCATTCTTTGTCCATAATCGCACTCCTAGCTTAAGTGTCGAAAAAACTATTTTCTGTTAGTATATCAAAAAAGTTCACATGAGTAAGCAATTTTGCGCGAATGTTTTCCAATTGAGGTATTATGAGGCTTTTTCGGGAGATCAAATTGGAGTTTTTATTGGATATTTTTTCCTTATTATTCCAAAAAGAAAACCCTAACCAATCAGGTTAGAGTTTTCACTGAAAGCTTACGCTTCTTGAGCTGTTGGATAAACGCTCACTTTTTTACGGTCACGACCTAAACGTTCAAATTTTACAACGCCGTCGATTTTCGCAAATAGAGTGTCGTCACCGCCACGGCCTACGTTTTCACCTGGGTAAATCTTTGTACCGCGTTGACGGTAAAGGATTGAACCACCAGTTACGAATTGACCATCTGCACGCTTAGCGCCAAGACGCTTTGCGATAGAGTCACGTCCGTTCTTTGTAGAACCTACTCCCTTTTTAGATGCAAACAACTGAAGATCTAATTTTAATAACATGTATTCCACCTCCTACTTTTTGAAGGTAATTTTTATATGCTGTCCATATTCTTCTTCAATCGTCTGTAATGAAATAATCATTCCTTCTAAAAGAATCTGAACCTTCTCATGAGTGCCTTCCGAGAGTTTTTCTGGAACAACACAGCGGAGAAAGCCATCTCCTTGTTCAATCTCAGGGGTAACACCTGTTAAGGCATGTACCGCATTGATTGCGCCAACGGCTACAGCGGATGCGCCTGCACAGACGATATCCTTGCCCCGTTCAGCAAAAAAAGCATGACCACTTATTAAAAACGAATGGATAGAATCCGACTCATTACGGTTAATTGTAATGTCAATCATCTAATGCCCAACACCTTATGCGTTGATAGCTTCAATAACAACTTTAGTGTATGGCTGACGATGACCTTGCTTCTTACGGTTGTTCTTCTTCGCTTTGTACTTGAAAACGATGATTTTCTTAGCGCGGCCTTGTTTTTCAACTTTAGCTGTAACAGTAGCGCCTTCAACTAATGGGCTTCCTACTTTTACGTTATCTCCGCCAACGAATAAAACCTTATCAAATGTAACTGTTTCGCCTGCTTCAGCGTTAAGCTTTTCAATGAAGATAGCTTGACCAGCTTCTACTTTCAATTGCTTACCACCTGTTTCGATAATTGCGTACATACTTGCACCTCCTTATAAACTCAGACTCGCCAAATACAGGCGCTTATGCAAATGCATAGTCTTAATACCTGTTCTGTGCGGTTGTAGCACGGGTGCTACAAACATAACATTGAAAAGTTTATCATGTTATAGGCGAAAGTGTCAATAGGATTCTCCAGCTTTTTGAGCGATCTCATCAAGATTCCCAAATTGTTTTATAACATAGTAATGATGGTCAGAAGGTTTAATTGAAAAATATACTCTAAACTGCAGCCATTCCTGTACCATTTCTAGATGTGGTTCGATAGATTGTTTTACCTCTAGGGTTGTTTCAATTAATACTGCTTCTGCATCAGAACTACGATGTTCTAACAATTCCCGCTCTAATCGGAATGCAATCGTATCCGCACTTAATATTTTCCCGGTACCATCGCAAACATGACATTTCACTTGAAGAGCTTCTGAAAGTGACACCTTCGTTTTCTTTCTTGTCAGCTGCAGGATACCGAGTGCTGTAAATCCAATGATTTTAGTTCTAGTTTTATCCTTCTGGAATTCTTTCTCAACCGTTTCTTGTATGTAACGCTTGTCCTTTTCGTTTTTCATATCAATAAAATCAATTAGGACTATGCCTCCAATATCACGCAGCTTCAGCTGGCGGGCAATCTCAATCGCGGCTAGGGAATTGGTTTTTACTACTGTATCCTGATAATCGTTTTTTCCAGAGAACTTTCCGGTATTAACGTCGATAATTGTTAGGGCCTCGGTTTCATCAAAAATTAAATATGCCCCGTTGTCTAGCCAGACGATTCGCTTAAGCGCCTTGGCAATTTCATGCTCAATTCGATGAACTGTAAATATATTTTCTTTCCCATTATAATAGGTAATTTTTAGTTTAGGGTTTCTCGATTGTATTTGCTGTTTGAGGGAAAGGTCATCAATAAACACTTCACCTGAAGACATTTTGGTGACGGACTCAAGTACCAATTCGGTAAAGGTATCTTTTTGATATACAATCCCTGGCTTTTTAAAAGCAGCCGCTTTCTCCAGTAGTTCTGCATACCGACTTCGTAAGGTGCTTAGTTCATTCTCCATTTCCTCTTGAGTGGCTGAGGTACTGGATGTACGAAAAATTAGACCTTCTTCTTTGCTTTTCAGTTTCATACCAAAACTGCGGAGATTGTCTTTTTCATCAACAATTTTTTTAGAGACTGCCACATAGCGACCTTGAGGCATATAAATAAGGTTGTCCCCAAGTATCTCAATAATCCCTGTCACCCTAGCACCTTTAGGACCTGTCGCGTCCTTATCTACTTGCACGAATAACTTTTCGCCTTGATGAACGAAGGATGATACACTTTTCTTTTCTTTATCGATACTCCGTTCCGGTGATAACACATACGAGGGAAGCATATCACGGTGGAGGTAGGCGTTTTTGTCCACGCCAATATCGATAAATGCCGCATTCATTCCAGGCAAAACCTTGGTTACGGTCCCATAATAAATATTACCGACCAGAGATCGCTGCTCTGGCCGGTCAAAAATAATCTCTTCCACTGTATTATTTCGCACGACAGCAAATCTCTTTTCTCTTGAAGCTGCATTAACAATTAACTTTTCCAAACTAACATCCTCACTTTTTTACTAATCCAGCTCCAGCGCCCAGGGGCTCGGGTCATAAGCTTGTCTAGTTTCGGCTCCTTGGGACTCGAGTCACAAGCCGCCCCTGTGCAAGGCGCTTCCGCTTTTTTTCTAATTGTCTATATTATAACCTTTTAGTAAGAAAAGAGAAGGTCGCTGATTTTATCGGTTAAGCGTTTTTCGGAAAAATAAGCGTGCAGCAGTTCATTCTCATCCAACATCCCTTTTTCTTTGCCATCACTCTCAACAATTATCGGGTGTTTGCAGCCGCGTTGGAATTTCTCTAAGACGTCGATGAGCAAGTCCTGTTCATTGGCTTGAATTGGTTTCAAGGCTTGTAGGTCGCTTTTTTTCCCATAGTACCGTTCGAGTAGAAACCTCATAAAGATGTAGCGGCGCTGCTTCCATTCGTGGTAAAGCGAGAATAATAAGAAGCCTACGATAACCCAGACATTTATTTGCTGAGGGGCTGCTAGAAGCGTAAGAATCGAAAAGATTCCAATGCTGGCAAAAGAAATCATTAGGGTTAGACGGTGAGCAATCGGAAATGATTTTTTTAAAGAAAGGAACATGAATATCAGCTTTCCACCATCAAGTGGCCAAACCGGAAACAGATTGAAGATAAAGATCATAACATTGTAGTGAAAAAACAATTGAAACATATCTTCAGGAATTACTTCAAAGGAGAATAGCGCGAAAGCTAATGCCACCATCCAAATGTGCTGAATCGGTCCTGCGAGAACAACAATGGCCTCTTCCTTTAACGGCCGATTCCCGTGCTCCTCCATTTCAGCCACCCCGCCAAAGGGGAGGAGGGTGATTTTTTTTATACGCCATGAAAAAAAAGAAGCCGCAGCAGCATGCCCCATTTCATGGATGAAAATGATACCGATTAACAGGCATACTTCGAGGAAATGCGCTGTAGCAATGGATATTGCGATGACCAACCATAACAAAGGATGGATATAAACGTGTTGTAATAAAGATATGACTCTATTCAAAGCGAATCACCTGAATCGGGTCGATGAAATCATCGCCTTTTTTTATGGAAAAATAATACCTGCCCTTTGTTTTGTCTTCACCCGTTGATTCTGAAGCTGTGCCTACGACCGTTTCTGTTTCAATAAATTCATATAAACTAACCTTAATTTCATCGAGATTACCGTAGGTAGATTGCGTCTGATCTGCGTGCTGGATAATGACGGTTTTACCCGTGTTTTCCTTAACACCAGCAAACATGACATTTCCTTCTTTCATGGCTTCAACAGCTGCACCATTTGCTGTTTCAATCATAATTCCCTGTCCATTCTTTTCGAAATTTTCGAGGACTTTTCCTGAAAATACAGGTATATCATCGTTTTTCTCGACTACGTTTTTCTCGCCGCCTTTATCTTCATCTGTAAACGGCAAAAGAGCTAATGGCTTACCGAATTGGTCTTCGTACCATTTTGATACTGTGGCGAATTTAAAATCCTGCTCCATGGTTTTCATGACAAAATCCTTTGCAGGAGCAAATGTTGCAGTGTTTTCTCGGAACATAATGGCAATTACAAGAAACAAAAGAGCTGATGCCAAGATTTTAAAGATGAAAACTTCCTTCTTAAATAAAGGATGGATGCCATCATCCCTACCTGCTTCATATGAGGAATAATGATTAAATCCGTACTTTTCATCATCCCCCGGCCAAGTAATTTCACGTTCTGGACCTTTTTCTGATGATCCTTTTTCTCTTTTCCGCTTTGCGATTCGTCGCCGTATTTCTTCAGGAGTAGACCGCATTATACCCACCAACCTTTAGAGACCTTTTTGTACAAGTCTATGAGGTTGTCCTGAAGAGTATGACTACTCGGATATTTTTAAAAAGATTTTGGATTTGTACTATCAACTTTTTTCAGGAAACACCTTTACCCCTCACACTTGATCCTAGCAAAACTATTAATTTAACAGAATACATTTTATAGATACTAGAAAAATGTTACTACTTTTAATAAAAATTCCAATAGTTTTTAACGTTGTTTACACACTTATTATCATGCTAAGTTAATGTTTAGATAACGCTTTCATCGTTTGTCGTTACTTATAATTTTTAAAATCCGAGAGAGTAGTAATCTACAAAACTTGAAAGTAAAACAAGTGATAAAGGAGGAATTTTTGAAATGAGAAAAAGAATCGTAACAATATCACTATTAATACTAATTTCCCTTGTAACAATGGCTGGTGCAAAAT
>JAPSKD010000462.1 GCA_031177865.1 Bacillus sp. (in: firmicutes)
GGGTACATACCTGAAAATTTCAGGATTAGTTATCGCCATTAAGGGTACAACATCATGGATAGGAGCACCTTTAATACCTGGAACATTTTTTTGATAGGCTTTAAAATAATAATCAAATGTCGGTTTTAGTAATGACCTAAAAGGTGTTGGACTGTTTTCTGTAAGAATTTCGACCACATCCGGCGTGATGATGGCTCTATTTGTAATATTTAATGGATAAAGATAAACGTTATGAGCCTTTTCCATAACGATTCTTGCAGCAATGGAGTCTGAATAGAAATTTGCTTCCGCTTCAGCAGTTATATTACCTGGAACGAGAAATGCACCACCCATAATATAAAATGCGGTTACATCCTTTAAAGCATTGTCACCGTACAGGATGAACATGAGTGCAAGCTCTGTTAATCTTCCAACATTTACGATGATAAGGTTTCCCTGATATTGATTAATGATTTCAAGGATTTTGTTAAAGTCATGAACCTCTACACTTTGGAAAGAATCAGGCGGCCTTATTGGACCCAATCCCTCTGGCCCATGAATTTCCGGATAAAACTGAACAGGTTCTCCAGATAACGGACCTGCTGCTCCAGCAATGATGGGAATATCCTCTCTTCCACCTAAATCAACTAAATAGGCGGAATTCTTAACAGATTGTTCTTTTGGTGTATTCCCATATCCACTAACAATACCAACAAGGTTTATATTTGGGTTCAATAATGCATACATGATCGCAAAAGAATCATCAACCCCAGGATCTGCAAACAAAAGCACATTATAAGCCATTGCCTCTCCCCCGCACATCTTCATTTTTCATTCTTTCAACATAATATGTAAGAAATTGGATTCAAAGTACTATTACCTATAAGGCTAAAGCCTCAAAAAACCGACTCGAGATTGTCGAATCGGTTTTTCCCTTATGCTTCTTTCTTTACTTTTGGTGCTGCCTTTTTTCTTGGGGCTGCAGGCTTTTTGGCTATTGTCTCCTTCTTCACTGCCGTTTCCTTCTTTATAGCTGTTTCCTTTCTTATGGCTGGTTCTTTTCTTCCGGCAGCTTCACTTCTAGGCTTGGTCCTATCAATGGAAGCCTGTAGTGCGGCCATTAAATCAGTAACGTTTGATGGTGTCTCTTTTGCTGTCGGGGTGACAGTTTCTTGTCCTGTACGTTTTGATTCAATTAACTCTAATAATGCTGTCCGGTATTCATCTGTATATTTTTCAGGTTCGAATTGAGTCGTTAATTGATCAATTAACATAATCGCAGTTTCTAATTCTTTATCGGTGACCTTATCGTCCGCTGGGACATTCGGAACGTCTCCTGCACGGCGAACTTCGTCTGGAAAATGAATAGTCTCCATAACCAGTGTATTCTCATACACACGAATGACGGCCATTTGCTCTTTTGAGCGAATAATAATTTTTGCTATTCCAACCTTTTGTGATTCCTGAAGAGCTTTTCGAAGCAAGGAATATGCTTTCCCCCCTCCCTCATTAGGGGACATATAATAACTTCGGTCAAAATAGATAGGATCTATTTCTTCCATTTTGACAAAATCAATAATCTCTACTGCTTTTTCTTCGTTTTCCTTTCGAAGCTTTTCGAGGTCTTCCTGATCAAGGACCACAAATTTCCCTTTTGTATATTCGTATGCTTTTACAATCTCCTCAGGTTTTACTTCCTGTTCACATACAGTGCAAATTTTCTCATATTTAATCGGTGCATGGCATTTATTATGCAAAGTCCGAAGCTTTATGTCTTTATCCTCAGTCGCCGTATGAAGCTTGATAGGAATGTTTACAAGCCCAAAACTAATGCTGCCTTTCCACATCGTATGCATAGTGTAATTCTCCAATCTTTTTACTATTATTGTGGGTTTTCCTTTTAAAGAAATTCCTAAAAACAATTGGTAAAGGATGAATCGCGGTGGTTTGAAACAAAATAAAGGAAAAAGAGAGGAAATAAATCAATGAAACCGATGCTGCCAACACTTACCTTCGATCTAACAGTTAAACCTGATTGGCTGTACGAGGTTAAATATGATGGATTTCGAGCGATTTTGAATTGGGATGATAACGGGATTACTTTAACAAGCAGAAATGATAAGCCCTTGCTGCCGCAATTCCCTGAGATAAAGGAATTTCTAGAACCGCTAAAGGATTTATTTCAACGTTTTCTTCCCCTTCGACTTGATGGCGAGCTTGTTCTACTTGAGAATCCATATAAGGCCAATTTCTCTGCTATCCAGGTCCGTGGAAGATTAAAGTCTTCTAAAAAAATAGTTGAACAAGCAGAAAAGGCTCCTTGTCGCCTAATGGTCTTTGATATCCTTGTATTAGAAGGCAAACCCCTGCAATCAAAAAAGTTTGACGAACGAAAGGTGAAGCTAATCGAACTTTTTAAGCAGCTCGATTTCCCACTAAAAGCAGACCCCTATAGTGAAAAATTGCTGCAGCTAGTTGAGGCCCATAAGGATTTTACAAAATTATGGGAAAACGTCGTTCTCCATGACGGTGAAGGGATTATTGCAAAGCAAAAAGACAGCCTTTGGGAAGAAGGAAAGAGATCTTTACAATGGTTAAAATACAAAAACTGGAAATATGTCTCCTGCTTTATTACAGCATTTGAGAAGACAAATGGGTATTTTTATGTTGGAGTGTATAAAGAAGGAAGTATTCAGGGGATTGGTCAAGTGCTATTTGGCTTTAAACCAGACGAGAAGCAAGCTCTTCAAAGTACGATTAAGCAGAATATGGTTAGTGAAGACAGTCAATTTATCTATGTCGAGCCTGCTATTTGTTTGGAGGTAAAATATTTAGAGCTTTACGATAATCAGCTGCGCGAGCCTCATTTTCATCGCTTTCGTTTTGAATTAAAGCCTACTGAATGTACATACGAACAATTTATCTTTAAGCAAAAAAATTTACCGGAGGATTTGGA
>JAPSKD010000004.1 GCA_031177865.1 Bacillus sp. (in: firmicutes)
GCTGCCTCCCGTAGGAGTCTGGGCCGTGTCTCAGTCCCAGTGTGGCCGATCACCCTCTCAGGTCGGCTACGCATCGTCGCCTTGGTGAGCCGTTACCTCACCAACTAGCTAATGCGCCGCGGGCCCGTCTATAAGTGATAGCTAAAAGCCATCTTTTAATATAAGACCATGTGGTCTCATATGTTATCCGGTATTAGCTCCGGTTTCCCGAAGTTATCCCAGTCTTACAGGCAGGTTGCCCACGTGTTACTCACCCGTCCGCCGCTAATCTTTGGGAGCAAGCTCCCAAAGATTCGCTCGACTTGCATGTATTAGGCACGCCGCCAGCGTTCATCCTGAGCCAGGATCAAACTCTCCAATAAGAGTATTGATTGCTCAATAGTTTGTTACCTTAGAATTAAACGTTGACGCTTGTATTGTGTTCAGTTTTCAAAGAACTTTTTAACCGCCGCTCAAAAGCGACTTTATTAATGTATCATGTTTCATCGTATTAAGTCAACACTTTTTTAAAATGTTAATTTCATAGATTGAAGAACATAAAAATTATATTAACATAATTTATTATAGAAATCAAGTTTGCGATATGTCGTTTAAATTATTTTGTATCGAAACGACAAAATTAATATTATCATTTTAATCAACTTCTATCAACAACCAATTTATTACAAATATAACATCATATAATTATACGAATATAACACCTACAGATATACATATAAATATTTCTCTACTTTATAATCGTCTACAACCATTCTACCTTCTGTACTTATTTCAGATATAGAATCATTATGTCTAATTCCTTTTGGAGATTACCGATATGTATTCCTTTTATATTTTCTTCATGTAATGGGAAATTTAATTTATAGGATTATTAAGGAGGAATATTCAATGGAAATCGATCATGGTCCCGTAAAACTAACAGCTACAGAATTAGGTTATCTTTGGTCGACCTATCTTGCTGATAGTATGTCAGTTTGCATATTAAAATATTTTCTTATACATATGAAGGATGAGGACATCAAGACACTTACAGAGCATGCTTTGGATTTATCTCAACAACATACAGAGATTATCAGAGGAATCTTTAAAGAAGAAGGAATTCAAATCCCACAAGGATTTACAGACCAGGATGTCAATTTAAAGGCAGTACGTTTGTTTTCAGATGTCTTTTATTTGTACTACCTTCACAATATGGGTAAGGGTGGTTTAGTAACCTATGGTCGCATTTTACAGAATATTTTTCGTAACGATATCAGTTCCTTTTTTTCGAAATGTTTAACGTCGACTATTGAATTGAAAAACAACGCAACTCAAATTTTACTTAAAAAAGGCTTAGCTATACGTCCACCTACGATTCCATATCCAACAAAGTCAGAATTTATTCAACAAAAACAATCCTTCATATTAGAGGGACTTGGAAGAAGAGAAGAACTAACTGGATTGGAAGTAACGAATCTTTATTCAAATGTGATGGCAAATTATTTAGGAGCGAGCTTAGCTACTGCATTTGGCCAAGTTGCTAAATCTGATAAAGTCCGCAAATATATCCTAAGGGGTAAAGAAATATCATTGAAACATATTAAGGTAAATGAGAAGTTACTTGGAAATGTGTTCACTTCCTACTCCAATGTCATATGAACAAGAAGTATCAGAATCAAGGAAGCACCTTTTTCAGATAAATTAATGTTATTTCATTTTGGACTTATGATTTATGCAGGGATAGGTAACTTTGGAGTATCTATTTCTGAAAGCCAAAGAAGTGATTTAGTTACGGATTACACACGATTAACTGCGGAAGTCCTGAAGTTTTCTGAAGATGAGGTTAATCTCATGATTGCTAACAAATGGTTAGAACAGCCACCATTGACGTCAAATAGAAGAGACCTAGCAAAGAAAAAATAGACGAAAGGGACAAGTACTGTGTTCCAACTGGGTTAAGAGACCTGTCCCTACGTCCCACTATGTCAACTGCTGTTCTGCAAAACTTCTATAAAGTTCATGCTCTTCAATCAATTCCTGATGTGTCCCTTTACCTGTGACTTTTCCTTTTTCAATAAAAATGATTTGATCGGCGTCCACGATGGTTGACAATCGATGAGCGATCACAAAAGTGGTGCGACCTTCCATGAGTCGTGATAAGGCTTCCTGAACAATACTTTCGGATTGGCTATCGAGGCTAGCCGTTGCCTCGTCCATCATTAGAATTTTTGGATCCCGTAAAAAGGCTCGAGCAATCGCAATACGCTGCCTTTGACCACCAGATAGTTTAACGCCGCGCTCGCCTACTTCGGTATTTAATCCATGTGAGAAAGCACGAATGAATTCATCCGCATAAGCCATTTTTGCCACTTCCCATAAGAGATCATCTGATATCTGATCCGCATTTTTCAAACCATAGCATAAATTTTCACGAATGGTTCCCGCCATCATCGCACTTTCCTGTGAGACATAACCGATTTGACTTCGCCATGATTCTAGCGATAACTCGTGAATAGGAATGTCACCTATTCGAATTTCACCAGTTGTTGGCTCATAATATCGTTCCAGCAAGCCAAACATCGTCGTTTTTCCGCCACCACTTGGTCCTGCAAATGCAATCATTTGGCCTGGCTTTGCCACAAAGGAAACATCTTGAATAACTGGTTCCTCACCACTATAGGCGAAGGATACATGTTCAACATGTATAGGTAAATTCGAAATATCAAGGTCTTTTCCTTGCTGACCTTCTTCCAATGGAAGGTCAATGATATCAATAATCCGTTCTGTTGCACCTTTTGCTTTTTGCAGTTGCGTAAAAAACATTGCAAATGATGTAATCGGAAAAATAATTTGAAACAGATAAAGTAGGAATGCAACAAGTGATCCTGTTGTCATTGATCCGTTAGCAACACGGATTCCTCCATATCCAATAATGATTACAATTACAATCATGACGATGGTGTACATAATCGGACCGATTAGCGCGAAAATCTTCGCCTCTCTTAATCCATATGTAAGTAAGTTTCGAACACCGTTGACTCCTTTTTCCTCTTCAAAGCCTTCAGCTGTTGAAGACTTCATTAATCGAATCTCACTAATCGTTTGTTGTATTTTTCCAGAAAATGTGGCGGTTTCATCCTGCAAGCCTCGTGAGATTTTCGCCATCTTACTTCCTAGTGGCATCATGATGACCATCGTAAGCGGAACGGAAACGAGCATGAGCAGTGTCATTTTCCAATCCATAATTAACAAAATGATGATGGCCCCAATGATTGAAATAACACCAGTGATAAATTGTGGGAAATGCTGTGAAATTAAATCCTTTACTATTCCAGTGTCATTGACAACTCGGCTAACCGATTCCCCACTTTGTTGCTTATCGAAATAGCTGACCGGTAATCGGATGATCTTTTCCCACATTTTCTCGCGCAGTCGTGCAACAATCCGTTGACCAACTGCAGCAAGCATATAAGTTGATACTCCATCAATCACCGCTTGTAAAAGGAACACGGCTGCAATAATCGCTATCAGAGCACCATTAATCGATATCCCGGAAAATCCATCCACCAGCTCTCGCGTTAATAACGGAATCGAAAGCCCCACAAATGTTGTAATAATACTCCCAACTAAACCAAGCGTCAGCGCTGCCTTCGGAATATTCGTCGACAAAATCAAACGAAAAAACGGTCGTAACCCATTATCCTCTTTCTTCATACCTATTTACTCCTTCCTGGAACAATGCACACCCGTCATGAGCAGATAGCTCCTGGCACAGAGGGAGAGGTTCATCGTCCCAATCCCACATTTAATCCAAACATAGCACTCCTTTACCTACGAATCAAACGAGATAAAGTTACAATCTCAGGATAGAAATTTTGTGTCGGTTCATTCATTCCATTTCAATTTTAAGAGGGGTGACCTCTCACCAAGAACATCTGCGCCCTAGCCCTCCCTACTCTGTACTAAACACGGATAAACACCCATTTTTTCTATTATAAACACCTAATTATTACGGCTTCATATTCTAGTTAACATAGGCAATTTTTACAGAGACCTATGATTCTTTGATTTTAAATATGGAGGTTGACAATCGATGTTCTATCATATTAAAGAATTACAGTACCGAGCAAAACCCGATCGCCCGGATGCGCTTTTTGCAAAACAACTTCAAGAGGTCCTAGGTGGGCAATTTGGCGAAATTTCTGTTGCGCTTCAATACTTATTCCAAGGATGGAATGTTCGGGGTGCAGATGGCAAATATAAAGATTTGTTAATGGATACGGGAGCTGAAGAGCTTGCCCACATCGAAATGTTAGCAACAATGATTGCTAGGTTACTTGATGGCGCTCCGGTTGGGGACCAGGAAATTGCTGCTCAGGACCCTGTAATTGGTGCAATTCTAGGTGGTATGAACCCACAACATGCAATCGTATCAGGGCTTGGGGCAATGCCGGCTGATAGTGTAGGCAATCGCTGGACAGCTGACTACATTATTGCGAGCGGAAATCTGTTAGCTGACTTCCGAGCAAATTTGAACGCTGAATCTCAAGGTCGCTTACAGGTAGTGAGATTATATGAATCAACAACTGACCGTGGTGTAAAAGATATGCTTTCATGGTTAATTGCAAGAGACACGATGCATCAAAATCAGTGGATAGCAGCTATTTACGAACTTGAATCAAAAGAAAATATTGTTGTGCCTAGTACATTCCCACGCGAGTTAGAAAAACGTGAAGTTTCTCATGTCCTATTCAATTTCTCTCGTGGAAACGAAAGTGCTACAGGTAGATGGGCAAATGGTCCGAGTATGGATGGCGAAGGTATATTTAAATATGTAGAAAACCCTCAACCTTTAGCCAAAGCGCCTAAACTGCGGCCTGCACCACAATACATTCACGATACATTACCTGCCGTATTACACAACGGCTTAATACCACCAAACATTTGCTAATTTTTTCACAAGTTTTCGTGTCCCACAAACTGGGACACGGGACCTGTCCCTGCGTCCCGCACGCGGCCCAAACCTACGACCCACATGAGCCCCACACTTGTTCCAGCCCAACCACCACGTACAGACGTGCCCCCTTCCATAGCAAGATAATCCATGTAAGTTGATAGGGAAAGCCATGTTACCTTTGTAAGTTATGCGGTAATCTTACTTTACGACATTTTTTAGAAGGTGATGGATTTGGATGTTAAACCTATTTTTCGTGAGCATTTGATTCAAAATAGATGGGGATATATAATAGGTACCATTTTGGTTACGATTTCTCTCATCTTGCAACTTGTTGTTCCGATGTTGCTTGAAGTCTTCACAGATGGTCTACAAACCTTATCTATAAACAGCGAAGAACTGATCCGGATTGCCTTTTGGATGGTCATAGTAGGAATTGGTGTATTTGCCTTCAGGTCTACAGGCAGAATCTATATTTTTCGTTTATCAAGAATGTTAGAACGTAATATTCGTGAAAGGTTATTTTCTCATTGGGAGACTCTGCAAACAGAGTATTATCAAAAGCAACGGATTGGAAACTTAATGGCACATGCTCTTAATGATGTGAATGTTTTAAGGCAAATTGGAATGCAAGGTGTGTTCCAAACATTAGAAGCCGCCGTACTTATTACAGTGACAGTCATTATGATGGCAACGACCATTGATTTGTATTTAACATTGTTAGTCCTTTTACCACTCCCTGGTTTAACTTACTTGGCCTATCGATTTCGCATAAAAATTAGAATGCACTCAAATCTTGTCCAAGAAGCCATTGGCAACTTAACGAGCCGAGTACAAGAATATTGCTCCGGAATCAGAATCATTAAAACGTATGTCCAAGAAAAATCAGAACTAAACAAATTCGAGCAGGACAATCAAACCAATGTAGAGGCAAATCAGCAATTAATTCGTTCAAACTCCCTTTTCAACTCACTTAGTCAGGGAATCGTTGGGCTAAGCTACCTTACCTCGATTGTGTTTGGTTCCATTTTAGTTATGCAAAACACCATTTCCCTTGGTGAATTTGTCGCCTTTAATACGTATTTATCGCTCTTAGTTGGTCCTATTGAAAATTTAGGTAAAGTTATTAATTTACTTCAGCAAGGGTCCGCGGCCGATTTACGCTTACGAGATGTACTTTCTACAAAACCTTCTATTAAAGACGAAAAAGGAATTAAAAACATCCCATCTATTCAAGGCGACATTACGATTAAAGGGCTATCTTTTTCATATCAAAATAAACAAGGTCAAGCACTTTCCTCTATTGATTTACACATACCAAAAGGCACAACCTTAGCTATTGTTGGAAAAATCGGTAGCGGTAAATCGACCCTTGTTAATCTACTTCTACGAATCTTCAATCCACCTCGAAAAACCATCTATATCGACCATACAGATATTCGGGATATACCGCTCAAAACATTGCGCCAATCAATTGGGGTTGTTCCACAAGATCATTTTCTTTTTTCCACATCTATTAAAGAAAATATCGGATTTGATCCAAAGGGATATGCCAATCGCCAAGTGGAACTTGCTGCAAAACAAGCCCATGTTTATCACGATATTAAAGAGTTGCCACAAGGGTTTAAAACGACTTTAGGGGAACGCGGCCTGTCATTATCAGGAGGTCAACGACAACGGGTTAGCATTGCTCGCGCCTTGGTGAAAGAAGCACCCATCATGATTTTTGATGATAGCTTGTCAGCTGTTGATTCGAAAACAGAAAAAAATATTTTACAAACACTCAAAACGAAAATGAAAGAGACCACAACAATCCTAATCAGCCACCGTATTTCGACGATTCAGCACGCTGACCAGATTATTGTTCTTGACCAAGGAAAAATTATTGAGAGAGGGACACATCAGACCCTTTTAAAAAACGATGGGGTGTATAAAAAAATGCATAACCAGCAGTTAACCGGACTAAATGTACATCCGGCCTACTCCAATGGGAAACCGATTGCGATTAAGAGGAGGAATCGATGATCGAAAAGAATGAAACAAACCAACTCAAAAAATATAGTGATCAACAATTATTACGAAACATTCTTGCGTTTGCAAAACCGTATTGGAAGCTCTTTGTATTCTCTCTCCTTTTGACAACCTTGATTGTTATCGCAAGTCTGGCCCAGCCCTATCTAATTAAAGTCGCGATTGACAATCATATTAATGGAATCTATGCACCCATGGTTTATGTCGACCAATCCGAAAAAGACCAAGCATTACATATACTCGAAGAACAAGGTATAAAAGGGAAAGAAGTTACGACTTTTAAGGGTTATACGTATTTTCGTGTAACAGAATCTAGAGATGAGCTACCTGCTAGTGTGCAAAAAGCAAGCATTGTTTCAATCGATGGAACACACTACCTCATCCATGGTTGGAATAATGGATTAAAGAATCCAAATAACTATGAGATTATAAACGATCGAATTACCATTAACGACAGTGCCTACCCTGTTATTTCATTGCAAGGAGAGGCGGAGCAATTATTTCGCAGCCAGGACTACACAGGAATGATTTGGCTTGGTGTGCTTTATTTTGTGTTGATTATTGGTTCATCCGTCCTTACGTATTTTCAAAATAACTCCTTACAATTTACAGGTCAATCCGTCATTTACGATATCCGGCAAACGATTATGAAGCACTTATCTCGTATGCAGGTTTCATTTTATGATAAAAATCCAATTGGTCGACTTGTCACAAGAATTACACATGATGTTGAAGCATTGAACCAACTTTATTCTCAAGTCATTGTAAATCTCATACGTGAAATCTTATTGCTACTCGGGATTATCGTAATTATGTTACAAATGAGCGTTAAGCTTACATTGATTAGTTTTACAGTGATTCCATTCATCGCCCTACTTACGTTTTATTTTAAAAAGGTTATTCGAAACGCGCAAAGATACGTTCGTTTTGTCTTGAGTAAATTAAATGCCTATTTAGCTGAAAATTTATCAGGAATGAGTATTATTCAGGTCTTTGTACGTGAAGAAAAGCAATTAGAGCAATTTAATGAATTGAATCAAGAACATTATCGGGCCGGGATGCGTCAGACCGTTTTGAATTCGATTTTTAATCCTTCCATTGGCTTCTTTGGTAATATTTCGATGGCATTACTCATTTGGTATGGAGGCAGAAATGTATTAGACAGTGCCATTACGTTTGGCGTGGTGTATGCGTTCACCCACTATGTACGGCAATTTTTCGAACCATTACGAGGTCTTGCCGACAGGTTTAATCAAATTCAAGCTGCTCTCGCATCTGCAGAACGGATATTTGATACTTTGGAGACAAAGCCAACGATTGTGAATAAAGCAGACCCTATTAAGCTCCCAAACAAGGTGAACGGAAAAATTGAGGTTAAGAATGTATGGTTTGCCTATCAGTCAGAAGATTGGGTATTAAAAGATGTCAGTTTCACCATCGCCCCTGGAGAAACCATTGGGATTGTGGGCGCAACAGGTGCAGGGAAAAGCTCTATCATACAATTAATCAATCGTTTTTATGATATTCAAAGAGGAAGTATCACTTTAGATGGAGTATCTATAAAAGATGTTGAGGTAAGTGAGTTAAGAAAGCATGTGGGGATTATCCAACAGGACAGTTTTGTATTTTCAGGAACTGTATTTGATAATATTCGCCTAAATAATAAAACAATCGGTGATGATGAAATAAGAAAAGCAGCCAAATCTGTTGGGATTGACCCCTTCTTTAAAAACCTACCACAGCAATACGAAACTTTACTTGGAGAACAAGGAACGGTATTATCAACTGGGCAACGACAGCTTCTTTCCTTTTTACGAGCGATGATGGCAAATCCTGACGTCTTAATTTTAGATGAAGCCACTGCCAATATTGATACAGAAACTGAAATCGTTGTACAGGATACCCTAAAACGAATTTCGAAAAACCGAACAACGATTATCATAGCGCATCGCCTCTCCACCATTCAGCATGCAGATAATATCATTGTGTTAGATAAAGGGAGAATTATAGAAATGGGTACACACGGCCGCCTTCTTCAACAAAAAGGCGCGTATTATCACTTATGTATGAGCCAAAACAAACAACAAATGACGAAAAAACAAAAAACAAAACTGTATCACTAATAGGTGAATGACTACCATTATTTCTGTTTTTCATCAGAAATGTGGTAGTCATTTTTTGTTGAGCGTATAAATGTCTTGTGGTTATCACTAAATTTAGTCGGTGAAACACCTACGTTTCTTTTAAAAATGCGGCTAAAATATAATTCATCCTGATACCCGACACTTTGGCTGATCTCTTTAATTCGAAAATCGGAAATCGCCAATAGTTCTTTTGCGCGGTCAATCCGAACATGGGTTAAGTAATCGATCGGGCTGTAGCCCACATATTCTTTAAATAGACGTGCATAATGACTCGTACTCAATCCAGCCATCTTCGCTAAATTCGATAGATTCATATGTTCATGATAATGATTCACAATATAATCGATAGTGGTATCGATGGCCATTGTCGAATTTCCTGTAATCTTTTGCGAGCGAAAATCCTGAATAATCATCAGCAATATTTCTTGAAAATGCAATTTTCGCTGCATTGCCACTGTTGGTCCTCTGCGTTTTGAAAGTTGATGGATTTGATCTAACACATGAATCATATTTCCCGTATTTGTAATTGGAAACACTCCTTGTAAAGGAAAGGATGTTGCTTCGGGACGTTCAAAGTTCCACTGGCCTTTTTCCTCAAAAGCTACTGCATATGTAAAGCGAACAAAGTAAAATTCAAGTGGGTTTGATGAGGATGTCTTTTTTTCACAGATCATCCCCGGCCTAAAAATAACTAGTTTACCAGGTTTCAACTTATACTTTGTACCGTCCATTGTTACTTCGCCACTTCCTTTTGTAATAAACCAAAGGGAATGGTGTGGCTGCTCTCGGAACGGCTTATACCAGTCAGGCTTACATCTCTTGTAACCGGACAGTAATAATGAAAAGACAAGCTGATTTAAATGCTTCGCTATTTTCCCCGTATTCACACAAACACCACCTCACAAAAGAATCCCCATATCCTATTCACCAACATTTATAAATATTCTTAATGTGACAGAGATCCCTTATCCTTAATGGCCAACAAACCTCGTCTTCCTCCGAGACACCATTTCCAATAACCTCCCATATACTGTAGTAAATGGGGTGATAATGTGAAACGTTGGTTGAAGTTCTTTATTTTAATTTACCTCTCAGTTTTATTTTTTGGCAGTTTTTTTGCAATCGGTGTACTGTGGGTTGGTGCACTTGATGAAACACTCCACATCCAAGAAAACATTAAAATGTTCCTATATTATTTCTTCGCCGGAGCTATTGGCGGTTCACTTCGGCATCTGTATATGTTCTGTTCCCATTATATGAACGATAATTTAATCGATCCCCGTCATTGGGTCATGTATATTTTCTTCCCCCTCTTTGCTACAGGAACAGCAGTCATCGCTGTCACACTCATTCAAAGTGGGATTTTAATGATTGATTTCACCGACAATATTGACGGTCCATTCGCACAGGTCAGTGTCGCCTTCTTTGTCGGATTTGGCTTTAACCGATTCCTCAATAAACTCAATGAGATTTCAACAGGTATGTTTGATATGAGAAAACAAGATCAAAAAAAGGGCTGAGTTCCTCAGTCCCTTTCAGATAGAAAGTGGCCCGGAGTCGGACCACTTTTTTAAATTAGATTGGCAAATACATATAAAATCACGATACTCACCAAGATTGTGATATTAGTAACCGTTGCAATTAACCGAATGCTTTCATTACTGTACTTGAATTCAACCGCAAATGGGATGACTGATGAAGCAACCGGAAGCAGCAAACCAATTAATATGGTGTATCGAAACATATCCTCGTATGGAAGCAGAAAGAACAAGGTGACTCCTATCAGTAAGCCCACTCCATACCGGAACGTTAGAAATTTCAATATCGGCTTCAAAAATTGCTTTTCAAATTTAAAATTTAAATAAAGCCCCAAAAGTAATAAGCATAATGGCATGTTGGCTTGTGAAATGGTACTTGCCACATTAATTACCATATCCGGTAATTTAATATGACTTAAATTTAAAGTACTTGCAATCAAATACGTCATCAATGGGATTGATTTCGTAAGTTTTTTTACAATCGAAATCGGTTTGAGACTTAAGCCTTCTTCAGAAAAGTAGCTACCTAAAATATAGCTAATACCAAAGACAATTAAGGATGTGCCCACATCAAATATACTAAAATACGTCAATCCATCGATTCCCCAAATTGCAAAAACAAGTGGAAACGCAAATAAACCAACATTAAAACCGGACGACATCATTAAAAACGAACCCTTTAGCTCTTTTTTCTCATTTTTATAAATAACCATGCCCAGTACAGATATGATGATTCCATAAACAAGGACAATAATCGGAATTAAAATAAGGTTCATTTTAATTTCAACCGTATCAAACGTCACAAGCACTAACGCAGGTAGCGTAATTTTAAAAATAAGCTTGGAGATCGTCTCTCCATCCTTCTCCTGCAAAATCCCAATGCGCTTCAACACATACCCCAGGGCAATAATCACAACAATATACAAAAACTCCTCATTCATAAACACTACTCCTCTTGGAACAGAGGGACAGGTCCCGGGTCCCACCAAAAATTCCCATTTACTATATCAATCTATCTTTCAATTCTAATCAAAAGTTTCACGGAATGCTAGATGCAAAAAAGTGTATATAAAAAATCGAGAATTGCAATCGATTTGACGAACTAGTCATTTGGAATTTACTTTATAACATTTTCCAAATATGTCCAAAAGCCTTGGTATATATGGTGTTTATGCTATTACTTTTTCCACTAATATCCAAAAATCCAAGCATAAATGATGTTTTAGATGTACCTTTTCCACTTTTAACCAAAATCCTTGTCATATTTAGTACTTTTTTTACAAAAAAGAGCATTAAACCATTTTTGGAATAACACCCTCATTCGATACTTTTTTAGTTTTGTAAAATGCTCTTATTATTATGATTTCCCCTCTCGACAACGAATGTGGATTTCCTCCAAAAACCATAAAAAAAACGGACAGGTTACGTACACTTGAGTATACGGTACCTATCCATGTTACTCACATTAAAATTTCATCTCATCTGGGACACTGTACCTGTCCCTCTGTCCCATTGTCGTTGATGCCATTTATGATGTCGTTTAGGGTTACGTTTGCTAAAATTTTTTCCATTGCGAATTGGGCCTGTGCAAATAAGGGTTCAATTGCATTTTGTATATTCCTACCGACGGGGCATTCTAGATTTGGGTTGTCATGAACGCTAAACAGCTCTCCTTCTCTTACCACATCAACGGCCTTATACACATCTAGCATTGTAATTTCTGCTGGCTTTCTGTTTAGTTTTGCACCAGCAACTCCTGGGTGTACTTCAATTAAATTTGCTTTTTTAAGCATTCCCATAATTTTTCTAATAACTACTGGATTTGTATTCACACTTGATGCTAAAAATCCTGATGAACATTCCCCCTCTTTCGTTATCTCTATGAGGGAAAGTATATGAATTCCAACAGAAAATCGGCTACTGATGGACATTGATTGTCACCTTTCTTTCATTCCTAGTCATACGTTTATTATACCTTAAAAGTTGAATGTATTGACATCCACAACACATGTAACTACAATCATTACATGTAATCAATTAAATTACAAGCTAAACCACATAGGAGGAACAGATCATGAAAGTTGGAATTATTGGTGCAAGCGGTAAAGCAGGAAGCCTTATTTTAAAAGAGGCTGTTGAAAGAGGACATGAAGTTACAGCAATCGTTAGAGATGCATCTAAAGTGCAAAACGATCAGGTGTCTGTCATAGAAAAAAATGTATTAGAGTTAAAATCAGCCGATGTTGAACATCTCGATGTAGTGGTCAATGCATTTGGTGCACCACTTGGTGAAGAACAAGCCCATGTAGATGCTGGCCATGCATTAATTGAGGCTGTTAAAGGAACAGATACAAGAATCATTGTTGTGGGTGGTGCAGGAAGTCTTTATGTTGATGAGGCAAAAACTCTTCAACTCATCGACACTCCTGAATTTCCTGACTTTGTCAAACCAACAGGAAAAGGTCAAGCAAGAAACCTTCAAGAACTAAAAGAAACAGCAGATATCACTTGGACATTTATCAGTCCTTCGGCATTTTTCGATCCAGAGGGAAAAAGAACTGGTGCTTATCAAACTGGTAAAGACAATTTACTAGTTAACTCTAAAGGTGAAAGCTACATTAGCTATGCTGACTTTGCCATTGCAGTAGTCGACGAAATCGAAAACCCAAAACATCTTAACCAAAGATTTACAGTCGTCGGCGAAGCTTAATGGGACACATGTCCACTGTCCCAGACGAATATGGTATTAATACTAGTAGGGTTTTAATTTACAGAGGAAAATAAGGTCATTACGCCAAGGACTCTTCTGGTACTCAACTAAAAATTATAGTATGGGATTGAGAGACATGGTTCATTAACCTAGTAGGGTTATGAACTTGTCTCTTTTTTCTTTTTACTCCGTGATTACACAGTCATTATTACGAATAAATTACATTTTGTATTACACTTTAAATCCAAGTAGACACATCAGGATAATAAGGTTAAACTATAAATAACACCAATTACTTCAATAGGTGATCCAGTTGTATAAATTTAATAAAACTTATCAAGAGAGGTGGAGGGGCTGGCCCTGTGAAACCTCAGCAACAGATTCGTTGAATACTGTGCTAAATCCTGCAAGCTAACAAGCTTGAAAGATAAGTGAGGTTATCCTAATCATAAAAAAGCCTCTTCTTATCTTGTTATTGGGTCTTCTAAAAAGCCAATTACGAAAGGAGAGAGTTGATGATGACCTTAGTAAAAGATGCAATTGAGAAACGTAAAAATGAGATCATTCGCAAACTAATTGAGTGTAATCAGTATAAAAAGGATGGAAGACATCTATTTGAACTATCCTTGCCCGAATTAGAACATGAATACTTTAAAGTACAATCCAAAGGACACCCTCATACTGGTTATGGTTCGATACGTTGGAAAAACTTTTAAATCATATCTATTAGGCCCCCTCTAGGACCTATACTTGAAGGTTAATTATAAAATATGCAAAAAAGCTTGGATCCATTTGTGACTCAAGCTTTTTACATTTCTTAATACGCTGTCCACCCAGCATCTCCGGTGATAACTGTTCCGTTGACAAAACTTGCGTCATCTGAGGCAAGGAATAGTGCGATACTAGCGATTTCTTCTGGTTTTCCTGTACGTGGATTGAGGGCCAATCCTGGAATTATACGGCCCATTCCGAAGTCACTTCTACCAGTTCGTACTCACCAAGCCGAAAATTGATAGAGAGGTTCACGCAAATTACCAAGCATATGCAATATTAGGGATGGTCGTCGAATGGATTAATGGCGGGTTTAAATACGGTCCGCAATTCATAGCAGAACAACTCCTCGAAATAATCAAATACAATCGGGCTGATTCTGTTGTGAAACCAGTGATAAAAAAATAGATGGGACAGTGGGTCCCACCTATTTACTTAATGAGTTCTCCCTTCCCTATTCGCTTAACAAATTTATAAAATTGCTCCCGCTTTTTACCCTGTTCTGCATATGTAGAAATGATTTTTTCGATAGAATCATAGAGCTCGTCTGGTGTGAGGTTCTCCTTCAATAGGGTACCTACTCCAGCATCCTTTCCTTTTGCTTTCCCACCAACATATAAATCATAGTGGTCTCTCATTTTCATAATCCCGATGTCATTAACCAGCGGCTCACCGCAACCAATCGGACAACCCGTATACGCCACCTTAAGAGTAAATGGTACAGGTTTTCCAGCAATACGGCGATTAACTTCTTTTGCAACCGGCATGCCTTCTTCCTCTTCCCCTTTGCAAAAATTGCACGTTCTTAAACTCTTAACGAAGTTTCCAACTGGATAACAAGCTAATCCTACCCGCTCGAATTCTTCAATGATATCTTCCTTTTGATTTTCAGGTATTTCGATGTAGAGCTGCTGGAATGTCGTCAGCTCAAGCTCCTCATCTTCATTCAAATATTTAGAAATGGCCACAAGTTGCTTTGCATTCAACTTTGCACCAAATCCAATGCCTCCATTTATGGCAATCTTAATTTTATTCACATCGTCTCCCATCAAAAACACACCCCTATTTAATACACCCGGTAGGTATATATATCACTTTATATTTATAGACTATTTTATTCATAGTTTACTATACCCCCCTAATGTATGTAAACTAATTTTAACACTGTACAAACCAAATCAAAAGCAGCCCCTAGGGACCGCTTTACAAAAATCACTTAATAAACGTCGCGTCACCCACATCCACATACATCGCTTCCCCACTAATTGCCTCAATCGCACGGACGTGGCCAACTGTATCTGGAAAGTCTGCTACATAGGCAAGGTTATAAACGGACTTTCCGTCTTCATCGTACTCACGAATAAACATTCGTTCCATTTTCAAATTCCTTTTATAAATTTCTTTTGCCTCATTAACTGAAATAATAGGATTCGTCGGTAGATTGCTAAATAAATCGAGGGATGGAACGTCCAAGTTGAAATGAGTTATTTTTCCTGTATATCTTCCAACCTCGATTACTGTCACATGATTAACAACTCGCAGCCCCTGATGGAATAAGTGAACATAGAAGGTGTAGGTTTCCTCAACTTCAACGTACTCTTCTTCCCAATCTTCGAACTCCTCATCAAACAATTCGGCTTCATTTAAATCTTCTTCAAGCTCAAATGCTGCTTCTTCCTCAAACTCTTCAATATCATCCTCAAATACATCTTCGAATCCATCGTTTTCCGTTTCAAAGATTTCGAGTCTAAATCGTTCATGTGCATCTGGAAACTGTTTAAACAACAAACTCATTGCCAGTTCTTGCGCATTTTCTAAGCCAATTTCTTCCCCACTATTATCATTCTCTTCACCATTTTTAACGTGTAAAAGGCTCCCTGACTTCTCATCAAAACAAAGCCTTATCACATGATTGGATTCATCTTCCATATCAAAAGAATACGAATCTACAGATTCTTGCTTGTTCCAAACTTCAATCCGTTTCCCATCCTCTACCTGCTGCTTATCTAAAAGTGTATAATCAGATGTTAGACCGACTAGTTCGTATACATCCTGGACAGGGGAATCACGTTTTACTATGGTCAAATCCGTTGGATATTCTTCTCTTATACTTGGAGAATCTGAACCGTCAACAGGAATCTCCATGATCTTCTCAATCACACTGTAAGAAAGGTGGTAATTGTTATCTCCATTTTTATAAACTTCATGATCAAATTGTTGAATATTTAACTCGACGTCTAGTCCTTCGATGTATTTTTCCAGTGCTTCCTCTTCAGATACAACGATATCAGAATAACGAATCTCATAGTCTTCATCTGTACTGTAAAAACTCATGATTTGACCTGAGGTCGAAATCGTTATTGTAAAACCAGTGCTATGTATAAACAAACCATATTTCTCATCTCTTTTTTCATATGTCACCATATAGGGATTATCTAAATCTAGGATTCCGGAAAACTCGTATTCTTGCTGCCCTGGGAAAAAGGTGTCAACGAATTTTTTCGCAATCTCTGTTAATTCTTCTTTCTTAAGCTCCCCCTCAGGCGCGTCTTCCACTAATGAATAACTCACTAACTCTCCCTTTTCATTCAGTGAATAGCTCCCGATGACTTCATCTGAAGTTGCATCAAAAATATCAAAAATTTTGTCTTCATACTCCGAGACTTGATCATACGCTCTAACCGGCAAAAATGTCTGCAACTTCTCCATCATTTTGTTCATCATACCCCTCCTCTGTACCAAAAAGGGAGTTCAGGTCTAACCACGAACTCCCAAACTGTGTAATGTAATTTTATGCTACAACATCATAGCCTTCTTCTTCAATTGCTTCTTTCATAGCATCTACGCTTACTTTAGATTCATCGTAAGTAACATCTACTTTACCTGTTTCTAAGTGAACCTCAGCAGCTGATACGCCATTTAAGTTTTTCAATGCTCCCTCGACTGCTGCTTTGCAGTGACCGCATGACATACCTTGTACGTCTAATGTTTTCTTTTCCATGATGTTTTCACCTCCTTTAAATGGAAGAGTGTTTGTCAAAATTGCAATCGGCTCAAGACCAAAAATCGTCTGTTGAACCCAAGCACTTTTCTTATAATTTCACTCGTTTTAAACGAAGTGAGTTTGAAACAACACTTACTGAGCTCAGTGCCATTGCAGCACCGGCAATCCATGGTGCAAGTAATCCAATCGCAGCGACCGGAATACCAGCCACATTGTATCCGAAAGCCCAGAATAAGTTTTGACGGATATTTTTAATTGTTTCATGACTAATTTTAATGGCTTTCGGAATCAGCAATAGCTCCCCGCCAAGAATTGTTAAGTCAGCAGCTTCGATTGCAACTTCTGTACCTGTACCAATGGCAATCCCGATATCTGCTGTGACAAGAGCAGGTGCATCATTTACACCATCCCCAACCATGGCAACCTTTTTACCTTTAGACTGAAGTTCTTTCACTTTGTCTGCTTTTTCTTCAGGTAACACTTGTGCGATCACCTGGTCGATTCCAACTTGTTTCGCAATCGCTTGTGCTGTTCTTTCGTTATCTCCTGTTAGCATGATGACTTCAATACCCATCTCTTTTAATTGCTTAATCGCTTCTGGCGCTGTTTCCTTGATTGTATCAGCCACGGCAATCATTCCGCGATATTCGCCATCAATTGCAATCAACATGGCTGTTTTCCCTTGTGTCTCATATTCGACTAATTGCTCTTCAGATCCGGTTGTAATAATGAGATGATCCATCATCAATTTTCGATTTCCGACAAGAATGTGTTTACCAGAAATTCTTGCTTCGATACCGTGGCCGGGTATGGCTCTAAAATCGTCGACCTCTAAAAATTCTATATCATTCTCTGTTGCATAGGCAACAATTGCCTCTGCAAGCGGATGCTCAGAGCCTTTTTCCGCACTAGCTAATAGTTGCATTGCTTCATCGTCACCCGTAAAATCAGTAACTTCTGGTTTACCTTTTGTGATCGTTCCGGTTTTATCTAACACAATCGCTTCAATTTGATGTGTACGTTCTAAGTGTTCTCCACCTTTGAATAAGATCCCGCTCTCAGCCGCTCTACCTGTTCCAACCATAATGGATGTCGGAGTGGCAAGGCCTAATGCACACGGACATGCAATCACGAGTACGGCAATCGCTGCGACTAATGCAGGCTCAAATTGACCAGGCTCCACAAAAGCAATCCAAATGACAAAGGTTAAAATTGCTATACCAATAACAATTGGAACGAAATATCCTGAAATCACATCAGCTAGACGTTGAATTGGCGCCTTTGAGCCCTGCGCTTCCTCCACTACTTTTATGATCGACGCAAGAGCTGTATCTTTCCCTACCTTTGTTGCTTCCATTTCAATTGCGCCGTTTTTATTAATTGTTGATCCAATTAGTTTTGCACCTGAATCTTTTTCAATTGGTATTGATTCACCTGTAAGCATTGATTCATCAACAGACGTTCTTCCTTTAACCACGATACCATCTACAGGTATTTTTTCACCTGGTTTTACAAGCACACGATCTCCAACAACAACATCTTCAACTGGAACCATAACTTCTTTTCCATCTCGGATCACGCGTGCTTCTTTCGCTTGCAGATTCAACAATTCAGAAATCGCATTTGTTGTATGACTCTTTGCTCTTGCCTCTAAAAACTTACCGAATAAAATCAATGTAATTAAAACGGCACTCGTTTCAAAGTATAAATGTGGCATGTAATGTGCGTTTCCAATTGTTTTAAGTGCTTCATATAAACTGTAGAAATACGCTGCACTGGTACCTAATGCGACAAGCACATCCATATTGGCTCCACCATTTCGAAGGTTCTTATAAGCACCCTCATAAAATTGCCATCCAATAATAAACTGGACCGGTGTCGCTAATGCAAATTGAAACCATGGGTTCATAAAAATAGCCGGTACGTTCATTCCAAATAAATGAACAAGCATCGTTACTAATAACGGCGCTGAAAGCAAGGCCGAAATAATTAATTTCGTTTTTTTAGATTGAAGCTCTTTTTCTTTATAGGTTTGTTTTTCCTCAGCTGCTGCCTTTAGTTTCGCGTCATAGCCTAGCTTCTGTATTTTCTCAATCAGGTCTTTGACATCAATCATCCCTGGGTTGTATTCAATTGCGGCACTTTCAGTTGTTAAGTTGACCGTTGCAAGCTTAACACCCTGTTGTTTATTTAAAACCTTCTCAATCCGATTAGAACAGGCAGCACATGTCATCCCAAAAACATCGAGTTCTGTTTTTTCCATGACAACGCCATATCCTATATGTTCAATTTTCTTTGTAATATCCTCGATCGAGATCTTTTCTGGGTCATAATTAACGGTTGCTTTTTCCGTTGTTAAATTGACCTGTGCCTCCACTCCGTCCATTTTATTTAACTGTTTTTCAATACGCGTGGAACAGGCAGCACACGTCATCCCCGTTACACCAAGCGTTGTATGTTGCATTGCACGCTGTGCCTCACTCATCGTCTATACCCCCTTATTTCGAAAACTGTTTTAAAACAGTCATTAACTCGTCAATCGCTTCTTGGCCTTCCCCATTCTTAATTGAATCACTGACACAATGTTTCATATGGCGTTCCGTGATTGTAAACCCGGTTTGCTTTAATGCAGATTGGATGGCACTTATTTGTACTAAAATATCTACACAATAACGATCTTCTTCAACCATTTTCTGAATGCCACGAACCTGACCTTCGATACGTTTTAAACGGTTAACAATAGCTTGCTTTTCATCTTTTGTTCTTGGTTGACTCGGGTGCTCATGTAAAAATTTATCCAAATCAATCACTTCCTTTTCTTTATACTCTTACTATACCCCCCTATAGTATTAAAGTCAATAAAAAAGATTGATAAAAATTAGAAATTTGCATTTTATTTACTCGAATAGGCATAGTAGGTTTGAATTTTTTAAATAAGCAGGGTATGTAAGCCCATTATCAGTATTGTCGTGTATTTATCAATTTTGTTTTTTCTATATAACTAGAGTTTACGATACCCCCCTATTGTATGCAAATGTATATTTTGTGACTTTTTAAAAAAGGCCATTTCTATATTGTTCGGTAAATTCAACCCTTGAAATTTTCGTGATATTACATATGATTAATTAATAATATAGATAAGATAGCAAAGGGAGAAACAATGAAGAATTTAGTAAAAACAGAACTAGTATTAATAAGTATAGCGTTCCTATCCGCTTGTTCAGATACCGTTGATGTAAAAGGAATTCGAGAACTAGCAGACAAGGTTGAGCAAGCTAGCGAAATTGTTGGTTCAAAAGAATTAGAAGAGTTTAGTGATGCGGTTGGAAATGCTGCAGAGTTCGCTGGAGAAATTGAAAATCTAACTGAAGTCCTTACGAAGCTTCCCGAAGAAGTTAATAAAGATAAAGTTGTAAATGCTCGTGTAGAATCTTGTTATGATGGAGACACCTGTAAGGCGATTGTAAATGGTAAAAAAGAGTCTCTTCGGTTTTTACTTGTGGATTCTAGTGAAATTAAAGACGGACCAATGCCATATGCAGAAGAAGCACGTGATTATTTAAATGATTTAGTAAAAGGAAAAGAAATTGTTCTTGAGTTAGGTAAAGGTGATAGTCGCGATAAATACGATCGCCTTCTTGTCTATGGCTTCTTGCCAACAGGAGAAAACATTCAAGAAACAATGTTAAAAGAAGGCCTTCTAACAGTAAGATATATTTATGAAGACAAAAAGTATCTCGATGATTATATTGCCGCGATGGAGCAAGCGAAAAATGCAAAAATTGGCGTATGGTCCATTCCTGGATATGCAGGGTATGATCAGCCGTACAATTTAGAAGTTGTCACTCACTAATGAAAATAAAGTAAAAAGCCTATCCTATGACAACCAATAATTCGTATATTCTTTACCAAAGATGATAAATCTACCATTAGAGGTGATTTAATGAACATACTGTGGGGGATATTCGGAATCTTGGTTGTACTTGGGATAGGCTTATTATTATCACGCAACAGGCGTAGTATTAATCCTCGAACAATTGTGATTGGATTACTAATCCAATTGAGTTTTGCTTTTATTGTTTTAAAATGGGAGACAGGAAGAGCGGCACTTAAATGGGTTTCGATGAGAGTTCAGGATATTGTTAACTTCGCTAATGAGGGAATCTCTTTTCTATTTGGATCGCTTTCAAATACAGAGGAATTTGGTGTTATTTTTGCAATACACGTGTTAACGATCATTATCTTCTTTTCTTCTTTAATCTCAATCCTTTATTATCTTGGGATTATGCAATGGTTCATCAAGATCATCGGAGGGGCATTATCTAGGTTACTCGGCACCTCGATGACTGAATCCATGTCTGCAGCTGCAAATATCTTCGTTGGCCAGACAGAAGCACCTTTGGTCATTCGTCCATATTTAGCTAAAATGACCAACTCGGAACTTTTTGCTGTAATGACAGGTGGACTAGCTTCGGTTGCAGGTTCTGTCCTTGTAGGGTATGCCCTCTTAGGTGTCCCATTAGAATACCTTTTAGCTGCAAGTTTCATGGCTGCACCAGCTGGACTTATATTAGCAAAGATTATTATGCCTGAGACCGAGCATTCCAACATAAAGGATTATGAAATGCAAAAAGATTCTGATTCTACTAACGTAATCGATGCTGCAGCTCGAGGGGCAAGTGATGGTTTACAACTTGCTTTAAATGTTGGGGCCATGTTACTCGCCTTTATTGCACTCATTGCGTTAATAAACGGGATATTAAGTGGACTTGGGGGTATATTTGGTTATAACGCTTTAAGTCTTGAAAGCATCTTAGGAATCATTTTTTCACCGATTGCATTTGCCGTGGGTGTACCATGGTCAGAAGCAATCACGGCCGGAAGCTTTATAGGACAGAAGCTTGTACTAAATGAATTTGTGGCTTATTCTTCTTTTGCCCCTCGAATTCCTGAACTTACTGACAAAACAGTCATCGTTGTCAGCTTTGCATTATGTGGTTTTGCAAATTTAAGTTCAATGGCCATTCTGCTTGGTGGTTTAGGAGGACTAGCACCCTCACGACGCTCAGATATTGCAAAATTGGGATTACGAGCAGTTGCTGCTGGGATGCTTGCTTCCTTACTAAGCGCTGCGATTGCCGGGATGTTTATATAAACTATCAGAAAAAGGATAAGGGGTTGCCTTATCCTTTTCGAATTGATTCACACGTCTAAAATGCATCAAGTTTTACTTCATCAGCTATGATCAATTCAGCTTCAGTAGTTTCAACTATATCCTGAACACTGTACCCCTTTGCTACTTCAACTAATTTTAAGCCATTCTCTGTGACATCAATAACGGCTTGATCTGTGATAATGCGATCTACTACTTTTTGACCTGTAAGTGGTAGACTACATTCCTTCAATATTTTAGGCTGACCGTGCTTATTCACATGCTCCATAATGACAATCGTCTTTTTAGCACCGTGAACTAAATCCATTGCACCACCCATGCCTTTAATCATCTTGCCCGGAATCATCCAGTTGGCTAAATCGCCATTCTCAGCCACTTCCATTCCGCCCAAGATTGCGATATCGATATGTCCGCCACGAATCATCGCAAAAGACTCAGCACTGCTAAAAAAGCTAGCACCCTTCATCGCCGTGACGGTTTCTTTTCCTGCGTTGATAAGGTCAGGATCAACCTCTTCCTTTGAAGGATAAGGCCCAATTCCTAATAATCCGTTTTCCGATTGCAAAACCACATGTTTATTGTCAGCAATATAATTTGCTACCATTGTTGGCATGCCAATTCCCAGATTCACATAGTTTCCGTCCTGAATTTCCTGTTCTGCCCTTTGTGCAATCTTCACTCTCACGTAATTCGACATCGTTCTACCTCCCCTGATCTCTTACTGTTAAACGTTCAATTCGTTTTTCATGCTTGCCTACAATAAGTCCTTGAACATAAATACTCGGTGTGTGAATTTCGTTAGGGTCGAGTTCGCCAACCTCTACGATCTCCTCTACCTCTGCAATCGTGTATTTCCCAGCTGCAGCCATGATTGGATTAAAGTTCTGTGCTGTTTGTCGATAAACTAGATTTCCTAATTTATCTGCTTTCCAAGCTTTAACTAAACTAAAATCAGCGGTTAATCCTTCTTCTAATAAGTATTCTTTTCCATTAAACTCTCTTGTCTCGCGTCCCTCAGCAATTGGCGTTCCAACTCCTGCTGGGGTATAAAATGCTGGAATACCCGCTCCTCCAGCCCGAATTTTCTCCGCTAATGATCCTTGTGGAACTAGCTGAACCTCCAATTCACCACTTAAAACCTGTCTTTCAAACTCCTTGTTTTCCCCTACATAAGAGGAAATCATCTTTTTGATTTGTTTATTTTGCAAGAGGATTCCAAGTCCCCAATCATCTACTCCACAGTTATTGGAAATCACTGTTAATTCCTTTACATTCGCCTGCCGTAGGCCAATGATTAGATTTTCAGGAATTCCTACAAGGCCAAAGCCACCTACCATTAAGGTCATCCCGTCTTTGATAGCGCTTACAGCTTCGTCGAAACTTGTAAATATAGTTTTCATTTATTTCCCCTCCTGAAATACGATATTTGAATCTCTGTATTTATTTCTTAATTTTCTATATCTTCTTAATAAAATTTTACAACAATCCAATTTATCCGTAAAATGAATAATAAGAATAAACTTTATTTCAAAATGGAATAAAAGGAG
Organism: Bacillus sp. (in: firmicutes); assembly: GCA_031177865.1. Classification (GTDB taxonomy): domain Bacteria; phylum Bacillota; class Bacilli; order Bacillales; family Cytobacillaceae; genus Neobacillus. The sequence goes on from JAPSKD010000004.1 coordinate 23,852, forward strand.
GTATCTATGGAGCTAAAAGATTTACGCTATTTTATGGAAGTTGTTGATTACGGTAGTTTTACTAAAGCAGCAGTTAACACCTACATCTCTCAACCAACCTTAAGTAAATCCATCAAAAAATTAGAAACTGATCTTAACGTTGAACTATTCGAACGCTCAACTAGAAAATTAGTATTGACTGATGCTGGTAAACTTGTCTATAAGCAAGCAACTAAAATACTAGGTGCCACAAATGAACTTCATACATTATTAGACGATCTTATAAATCTACCTACCGGAAATATAAAAATTGGGATACCACCATTAATTGGAACACTCTTCTTTCCAACCATCGCGCAAAAATTTGGAAAGCAACATTCGCAAGTGACGTTAGAATTAATCGAACTTGGTGCTAAGCGTATTGAACATTTAGTAGATGAGGGGCAAGTTGACGTGGGTATTGTAGTCAGTCCAACCGACCACAATAAATTTTTGGTCTCCCCATTTATCATGGAAGAATTTATGCTTTTTACTCATCCCACACACCGGTTATCTAATGATAATTCTGTAAAATTAGAACAACTAGAAAATGAATCTTTTATTCTCTTTAATCAAGAATTTGCTTTACATAATTTGATCATTCAACAATGTCAAAATGCTGGATTCACTCCTACAATTGCTTATGTGAGTTCACAATGGGACTTGATAACGGAACTTGTGATTGCACAACTTGGGGTAACTCTTTTACCGAAATCAATCTATTCAAAAATGGATGAGACTCAAATAAACAGGATACCACTCGAATCACCACCCATGTGGGAGCTTGTTGTCATTACGAAAAAAGATAGGTATCAATCTTTCGCAGTAAGAGCTCTGCTCAAGTTTCTTGCTGATGAGTTTCATAATCATTAACCCCAAAACAAAAAAACCTACAAACATTAAAATTTCAATGTTTGTAGGTTTCTTTTTTTCACTACTTCGTTACCTCTGACCCGAACGACTCGGCCTTCAACAAAATAGCATCCTTTTTCACTTCATAAAGCCCATATGGCACCAAGCGTAATCCTGGAAGGAAGTCGCAGGTTAAGAACAATAAAGTATAAAGTATATCATGGAATGGGAACCCTCTTTCCTGCAAGGTTTGAAGCAACTCATCATGATATTGGACTGCTTTATCGAATGATGGGCTCGTAGTCATCATGCCTGTCAGCGGTAAAGGAATTTCAAGGATAATGTCATCACCATCTACGATGACAATACCCCCTCCAATTTCATGAGCCCGAGTTGCTGCTTTTGCCATCGCTTGAGGGTTTCTTCCAACAACAAGTAATTCCGTCGTCGTATTGTACGTTGAAGCCATCCCATCAAGGGTAACAGCAAATCTTTCTAGGACTGCTCTACTGACCCAATTTCCTCTACGATCAATCAATGCTGAATACATAAGTCCTTCATGACCTGAAAGATCTGCAAAACCATTCACAGACGGGATGATGGTATCCTTCCTAGCGGTAATGACATTACTTTTAAAATATGAAACAGGTAATGGTTCATTTTCATCCGGATGTGGATATTGGTAGAGTTCTGGATTTTCAAGAACAGACTTCGGGAATTCAAATGCTTCTCTTACCACATATTTTGTCCAGTCTACTTCTGGCATCGATGCCAATAATTGTCCATTTTCTGCAACTACCCCACCGCTCGCAATAACTAAGTCAGGGCGGAAGTCAACTAGGTCAGGAAGTAGGAGAATGTCTGCTTTTCTTCCCGGAGCAATGCCCCCAATGTAATCTTCAAGGCGTAGATACGTCGCTGCATTGATTGTCACCATTTGAATCGCATCCATCACTGGAACACCAAGTTCAACTGCTTGACGAACAAGTCCATCGACAAATCCTTCTCTTTCAATAAAGCCAGGATGTGGCCCATCTGTTGTCATCACAATTCTACTTGTGTTGACCTTCCCTTCTGTTATCATTTTAATCACTTTTTCTAAATCTGGTCGAAGCGAACTGTTTCGTAATGTCGTCCACATGCCTAATCGAAGACGGTCTAATGCCTCTTTCGCCGTGATTGCTTCATGGCAAGCTGTCACACCTGACGCGACAATCGCATTTAATTTTTCATACGAACAACCAGACGTATGTCCGTCAGATATTTTTCCGATTTCTTTTACATAATCCATTGTTTCTATTAAAAATGGATCTCCATTATAAAGGAGCGGCCAACGTGTTACCTCCGCTGAACCAACCACTTCGTCCAATGCAAGTAATTCTTGAATATCTTGGTGATTATACCACTCACGTTCACCCGGATAGTCCGCCTGTGAAACAAGTCTTACAAGCCAAAGGAAATTTCCTGGCATGGACTTTAAGTCATAAACCATGTCCTTGAAGCCTTTCGCTCCCATATGTAAATAGAAAAATAGATTATCATTGACTGATGTGGTTGTACCAAGTGGCAACACCTTACTTGTTATGCTGATAGGGTTATAGACAACCCACGGATGAGAATGTGCTTCAATGAACCCAGGAGCCACATACTTTCCTTCAGCATCAATGACCTCCGTATGCTCGCCAACCATCAATTCACTTTCTCCTACATACGCGATACTATCCTTATACACAGCCACATTTAGTTTTAGAAATTCCCCAGAATACACATTAATGACTGTCCCGCCTTTTATATACAAATCAGCAGGTATATTCCCCTTTGCTACTTCCACTAGTTCACTTCTTTTTGCCCTAAGCTTCAAACTCCCCACTCCTCTACACAATATCAACCTCATTACGTTTTATCTACTTTCGTCTATATAACATAATATTAATAAGACTAGTGCGGAACTGTCAATCCTATTGCTCGAGTTTATCAAAAATTTAGATTTTGGGACACAGGGACAGGTCCCTTGTCCCAAAAACTAAAGGGACAGAGCCTTAGCCCTATCCCTTACTCTTTACTTCTCATTCAAATCCATCGCAGCCTTAATTAATTCGTTAAAAACATCAGGCTGAATCTCTTCCATTTTCTTAATCCTAATATGCCTCATCCCTTTACCTGAACCTTGCAATAATTGATTTGTATCTTTTTCTTGAAGTTCAACACCTCTATTGAAACCGAGATTTACATGTTTTTTAGAGGCCTGTAGGTAGCATACCAATCCATTGTAGGAGTAATTAGGCATCGACCATTTATATTCCTCTACTAAGGTAGGCGATGCATCTAGTATGATTTCTCTTAAGGCAGATGCTATGTTCCGAATATCCTCTGGTAGTTCCGAAATATATTGGTCAACTGCTTCTATCGTTCTTGTTTTTTCCATTCATTTTCACCTTCAATTATTTATTTGTACAATAATGTGTATTTAACAAATACAAGTCTTCCGTTTCAGACCGACTCTATTTTTCGCTTCTACTTTCTTTATATAATCCGACGCAAGAGGAACTTTACATGCTGTATTCCCCACATCAACATGCACCTTTCCAATATGAGCTGCGACTTCCTTCGCTTCATCATTTAGTTCCGCTACATAGGTTCCGACAGACAAAACAAAGCTATTCATCACATAGCGAACCCGATTTCGCTCTCCATGGATCGTACTTTTCACTTGATTCAACAGCTCTCTTATTTCTTCGATATCTAGTTTTTCATCGGGTGTGATTGATAAATAATTTGAGTACGTACTCCATCCACAAACTGCAATCATTCCTTCATTAGAGTTCATCCATTCCCTTGCCAATTCAAGTGGATACTCACTTTCTGCAGCCACTTGGGCAACTGTATACTCTGCAGCCATATACCAATATGCTTTAGTCACCCAATCTTGCAACGTCTCCTTCGTAATTAGCTTTGGATTCACCGAGAGACCCGCTAAATACATAGCGTCATGATTACCAGAATTATATAATCTTAACGCTAATTCATGATCCTTCTTTACAAACTTGACAAGTTTCTTCAAGTCTCCTATCTTAACTCCAAAATGCGGCTCTTTTACCCCATGATTCTTATAAATTTGCTTTATTTGCTCGGAACCCAATTCCTCAAGTTTTTCCATAATTTCTTCATACGTCACTTTGTTCATCCTTTCATTAAGTTCTAGAACTATCTTCCAGTATCGACAAATGGATACCCTTTTCTATTAATTTAGTTTGTAACCCACTGTGAATCTTGTGAATTTTAATTTACTCCTTTATAGTTAAATTAAACTATATTTAGGAGGAAAAAAATGAAACTTGGAGCATTTTCTGTCAGTTTAAATGTAAAAGACATCCACAAATCCAAGGAATTTTACGAAAATCTAGGTTTTCAGACATTAGGTGGGGACATCAATCAAAATTGGCTCATCTTAAAAAATGGAGATACTGTTATCGGTTTATTCCAAGGGATGTTTGATAAGAACATTCTCACTTTTAATCCTGGATGGGATCAAAACGCACAAAATCTCGATTCGTTTACAGACGTTCTTGATATTCAAAAGCAGCTAAAAGAAAAAGGAATGACAATGCTGACTGAGGCAGATGAATCAGGTGAAGGACCAGCTCATTTTTCATAGAAGATCCAGACGGCAATCAAATTCTATTCGATCAGCATCGCTAAACACATACATATTACCCTAATAAGCCTTTCACCCAATACTGGGCAAAAGGCTTTATTAATTGAAGGAAATTTAAAACTTATTTCGCATTCTCATCAGGTTGATGAATCCCGAATATATTTCCTTCTGTGTCGATATAGTAGCCCTGCCACGCCATACCTGGAAGTGCATATTTCGGCAAAGCAACCTTCCCACCATTAGCCAAAATTTTCTGTTCAGTCGAATCATAATCTGCCACACCCATTGTACAAGCATAACCATTCAACGGCTGGTTTTCTCCAGGAGGAGGACCTTGCCTTTGCATCAGAGCACCGTCAATACCACGCTCATTTGCATCACCAGTTACAGCTCCAAAATAAGGCATCCCCGCATAATCCGTCCAGTCTTCAAAATTCCAATTAAAAACTTCTCCATAAAACTTCTTTGCACGCTCCATGTCATCCACATGTACTTCAAAATGAACGATTCTTCCCACTATGTTCACCCACATTTTCATTATTTTCCCAACATTATGTACTTCTACCTATGATACAGTTACACCTTCACCATTATCGGAAAATAGATAGAATTCTATTCAAGGTATCAGGTTGAAACCATCCAATATTTGACACCGTTTTATCTCAAAACATATAATTTTACTAAAAGGATGATTAACATGTGTACGGAACAGGCAATCACCACAACTTCCACCCTGAAGGAAAAAGCCTTGTCTTTTCTAAATTTAATAGTATCAGGGAATATTCGAGAAGCATACGAACAATTCATCGGGCCTAATTTTTGTCACCACAATCCCTATTTTCGTGGCGATGCAGAAAGTCTCATGCTCGCTATGGAAGAAAATGCGGTCCAGAACCCTCATAAGATTTTCGAGGTGAAACTTGCCATAGAAGAAGGAGACAAGGTCTCTGTTTACTCCCATATCAGGCAAAATCCTGATGATCGTGGTGCAGCAGTTGTACATATCTTTCTTTTCGAAAATGACAAGGTCGTTGAATTATGGGATATTGGACAACCCCTACCTGAGAAATCCCCAAATGAAAATGGTATGTTTTAAACAACTTATCTGCGCACAACAACAATAGCAGCCCTCAAAGGACTGCTATTTTTTAGTACACATATTGAATTACAAAATTACTAATAAACAAGATCGCAATCATATAAAGTGCCGGATGGATTTCTTTTCCTTTCCCCATCAATAGCTTCATGACTGGGTACATAATAAAACCGATTGCCATTCCATCCGCGATGCTATACGTTAATGGAATTAACACGATAATTAAAAGTGCTGGAAAGCTCTCAGTGAAGTCTTCCATAGAAATGTTCACAATGTTTTGCAGCATCAGAACCCCAATTAAGATTAGAATTGGTGAAACCGCACTTGCAGGAACCATTTTTATCACCGGAATAAACAAAATGGAAACTAAAAACATTACCCCTGTTACAATACTTGTTAGTCCTGTTCTTCCTCCAGCCGTAATTCCTGCAGCTGATTCCACTGAGGCAACCGTTGGGCTCGTTCCAAAAACTCCAGAAGATAATACAGAAACGGCTGTAGCCTGAAGTGATTTTTTACTACTCTCAGGACGTTTTAACATGTTCGTATGTCCATGTATTAAACCAATATTTTCAAATACCAACACCATTGCAAGTGAAATTGAAGTTAGCCAGAAAATGATATTCCCTGCTTGTGCCCAAGATAATTGACCAAACACACCAAAGTATTCGCTGAAATCTGGTGTGGATAAGGAGATTCCCTCTACATTAGATCCTCCAAACAAAATCGCTAATACCGATGTAATCAAAATACTTAATAATAGATTACCAGGCACATTTTTAATAAATAATAAAACCGTAATGATCAAACCAATAAAAGTTATTATAACAGTTGGGCTACTTAAATCACCGATAGCTAGCAGAGTGTGTTCTGAGCTCGTAATTATCCCTGCATTATCAAACCCAATTAAAATCAACAGAATTCCAATCCCAATCGTAATCGCTTCTTTTAAAGAAGCAGGGATTGAGGAAGTAATCACTTTTGCTAATGGTGTAAAAGCTATAACCACAAAAATGACTCCTGCTACAAATACCATTGCTAATCCTTCCTGCCATGTAAATCCGCCGGATTGCACAATGGTATAGGTAAACATCGCGTTAAGTCCCATTCCAGGAATGAGGAGAATCGGTGTATTACTCCATAACCCAATCATTACACATCCTATGAAACTAGTTAAAATGGTAGCAATAATTCCCGCTTCCATCGGAATTCCCGCCACAGCGAGGATTGTTGCATTGACAATAATAATGTAGACAACTGTTATATATGAAATGAATCCCGCAGAAAACTCCTTTCCAATTGTTGTACCATGTTGTTTTAATTTAAAAAATCGTTCCATATTAATCACCTTTCTAACGTCCACTAAAAACGATATTCATAATAACATAGACTTCTACCATTCGAAAAATATATAATATATATAGAAACTATATATTTTTTATATAGAAGGAGAAATTTAATGGATATTAAGCAGTTACGTTATTTTATTGCAATCGCTGAAGAAAAAAATATTACAGCAGCTGCCAATCGGCTTCATATGTCTCAACCGCCTCTAAGCATGCTACTAAAGCAGTTGGAAGAAGAACTTGGAGTCAAATTATTTGAGCGAAATGGCAAAAGTATGGCGTTAACGGATAAAGGTGAAGTTCTCTATCAACGTGCACTGCATCTCGTGAACAGTGTTGAGGAAATCAAAAATGAAATACAAGAAACGGAAGAAGGTACAAAAGGCGTACTAGCCGTGGGCTTAAACACGTTGTCTGTCTCTGGGTTTTCGGATATGCTCCGTGCCTTCCACAAAAAATACCCACTCGTCTCGATAAAAGTTGTTCAAAACGATTCTTTTTATTTAGCGGAAATGGTTAAATCACGCGCGATTGAAATGGCATTTGTACGACTACCGCTTGAACATCGTGGTTTCATATATGAACACCTTCTTAGTGAGCCCTTTGTTTTTGTGAGTAAGCAGAAAACAGACATGGTCTCGCTAGAAATGATCTCACAATTGCCACTCATTATTCCAAGTACTGAAGGTTTGGGGAGTTATAATATCATTCATGAAGCCTTTTCAAAACAAAAAATTCAATTTACGAGTATTGCGGAGTGCTCAGATATGCATGTATTGATGGAAATGGTTAAAGGAGGAATGGGAGCGACGATTGTGCCTAAATCTGTGTTTGATGTGTATGGAGATGGAGACCTATATTCTGCTCCGATTAAAGATACAACAATGCATTCCTCATTAGGTATGATTTGGCTTGAGCATCACTATGTCTCAACTCCTGCTAAAAACTTTATCAAGTTAGTTAAACAGGAATTATCAAATCAGGGTTCGTAAGACTAACCATTAATCGTACCTTCAGACGTTAGCATAACTTCCAGTGAGGGTACGATTAGCTCTTATTCGTACCCTCAGACGGTTTCATAACTTCCAGTGAGGGTACGATTAGCCCTTATTCGTACCCTCAGGCGGTTTCATAACTTCCAGTGAAGGTACGATTAGCTCTTATTCGTACCCTCAGGCGGTTTCGTATCTTCCAGTGAAGGTACGATTAGCTCTTATTCGTACCCTCAGACGTTTACATAATTTCCGGTAAGGGTACGATAAAGCTTAATTCTAAGGAAAAGATTTTTTCATATATGCTAAATACTTTTCTAGCACACTAGCATGTTTCGCTGCTATATCTGTTTCACGGGTTATAATCTTTTTCAACCATGCTTGTACCGGGAAAACCATCTTGCGCTACATGCTCAGCTCTTTTTCTACACTAGCTTGTACCGTGAAACCCCTCTTACGGTACAAGCTCTACTCGTTTTTTACACTAGCTTGTACCACGAAACCTTTCTTGCGGTACACGCTCAACTCGTTTTCAACCTAGCATGTACCACTAACCCCGTTTTGTGGTACACACTCAATCCTCCATCCAAGGACGAACCCAGGTGGGACAACGGACCTGTCCGCCTGACCCACAACCGCCAAAATCCACCCATTAAAAAAAACAGCCCTACATCAGTAGGGCTGTTTTGAGATCTTATCTATATAGGTTAAATTATAATTTAACTACGTTAGATGCTTGAGGTCCACGGTTACCTTCAACGATTTCGAAAGAAACTTCTTGACCTTCTTCTAAAGTTTTGAAACCATCGCCTTGGATTGCTGAGAAGTGTACGAAAACATCGTCTCCACCTTGTACTTCGATGAATCCGAAGCCTTTTTCGCTGTTAAACCATTTTACTTTACCATTTTGCATGAAATATGCCTCCTAAAATGAACACACAAACCATTTGTGCATTGAAAAATTAACCATTGTACACTTACATAAATCTAAAACAAATTGACATATAACTTCAGAAGAATAGCCTGATTCTAAAATGAAATTATCGTTCTTTCTTTTCTTTAAACTTATATAACGCAACAAAATGGTCTATTTCATCATATCATCGCAGATTACCAGAGTCAACCAACAAATATGAAAATAGTCATTTTCTCACACATGCTGTATAGACATGCATTCTCTCGATTTAGTTAAAGAGTTTCGCGTACTCCCCATAGCCTTCTTTTTCAAGGTCTTCCTTAGGAATGAACCGAAGTGCAGCGGAGTTTATACAATAACGCATGCGAGTTGGACCTGGTCCATCATAGAATAAATGGCCAAGATGGGAATCGGCTGTATTGCTTCTAACTTCAGTACGGATCATACCATGTGATGTATCAAGCTCCTCAATTATTTCTTTCGCATCAATCGCCTTTGTAAAGCTTGGCCAGCCGCAGCCAGCATCATATTGATCCAATGAACTGAACAATGGCTTACCTGATACAATATCAACATAAATGCCTTCTTTTGTGTTGTTCCAAAACTCATTTCGAAACGGTGGCTCTGTCCCCTGTTCCTGTGTCACGTAATACTGCATATCTGTCAGACTTTTCTTAGCCTCTTCAAATTCCTTTGCAGCCCAATGGGTTCTAATAAATTTGTCCCTGCCTGATCCTTTACGATAACGATTATAGTGTTCAGGCTTCTTTTTATAGTAATCCTGATGATATTCTTCTGCTCTGTAGAATTCCTTTGCAGGAAGAATCGGTGTCACGATTGGTTTTGTGAAAATTCCACTGTCAGCAAGTTTTTGCTTTGATTCTTCGGCAATCTTTTTCTGTTCGTCCGTATGGTAAAAAATTGCTGTGCGGTAGGAATCACCCCGATCAAAAAATTGACCGCCTGCGTCTGTTGGATCAATTTGCTGCCAAAAGAGCTCGACTAATTTCTCATAAGGAAAAATGTCTGGGTTAAATGTAATTTGAACAGCCTCATAATGGCCTGTTGTATCCGAACAAACCTCTTCATATGTAGGATTTTCTTTCGTTCCACCTGTGTAACCTGACACAACTTCAATGATTCCTGGCTGTGTATCAAATGGCTTAACCATACACCAGAAGCAGCCGCCAGCAAAGGTTGCTTTTTCCACTTTTTCATGCGTATTTTCCATGTACCCTCTTCCTTTCTCCTTTTGCTTTATTTCATTATATCATTTCTGCTGTCTGTTCAAAAAAATACGCTCATAGTATTTCCATAATTGGAAACAGTAAAAAATAGGAGGTGTAAGAATGAGTAGTCCTTATTTATGTCCTAATTGCAAAACCAATCGCTCCAGATTCAATATTATTGAACAAGTGTCTAGATCCGTTAAAATGAATCCACAAAGTGGCGAAGTTATGGAAGAATACGCAGAAAACCTTGATCCCTTCCATGTCCCATACCGTGGACCAGAAATCAAGGTTCAATGCGGGGTCTGTGGCCTGATCGAAGACGAACAATCCTTTATTAAAAGAGCCCAGAATTACAAAGGGTAAAAACAGGGGGGCCAGGGGACCACGGGGACGGTTCTAGTGGTTCTCCATTTATGACCAAAAAGGGACAGCTCTCAATCTCCGGTATCTACCGGGCCAAGAGAACCGTCCCTATGGTTCGATCGTCCCTTTTTATCAGTAGCCTTCTTGTTTGACATTAAAGAACCTCTTGATGATGGAAATTCGAAGTTCAATTAACGGCTGAGTTATTGCTCGAATTGTTTTCGTTGACAACAACAATGTTAAGATGAGTGAAGCAATTACTAATATTGCAATATTTCCAGTATCGTTAATTACATCTAGCCATTCGCTACTTCTGAAATATTTAATGACAAAGCCGTGCAATAAATAAACATATAATGTATGTGTACCCCAGCTTGTGAAGAAAAATTGTCTTTTCGGTAAAAGTGAGAAAAAGGCAACCGTCATAACAATTGAAACCAAGTAGACTGCTAATCGAATGAGTCCGCCGAGATTCTCCTGAGATAACGTTTCGTACGACTTCGAGCCAAGCAACCAACCGGTATTGAAATCTGGTACGAAATAATAGCCGATTAAAATAGCTAAAAGCAACATTCCTGACCCCACTTGCACTGCCGGGCGTTTCAAAGCTGTGAAATGCTCTTTTTTACAATAAAAACCCAATAAAAATAATGGGAAAAAGACAAATGTCCGAGATAAACTTAGGTAATTTTCCACAAAGGGAATATAGCCAACACCTATCCCAACTAAAACTGCGATAGTCACCGACCATTTCATCGGTAGTTTCGTGTACGCATACAGCATCACATTCCAGCAAAATAAACTAATTAAAAACCAAAGTGACCACTGTGGATTAAATGGCTCAAATAAAAGTGATTGTCCATTATATAGGTAGTAATAATAGATCGTATAGATAAGCTGAAAAATTAAATAGGGAATCAACAGTTTTTTTGCCGTCTTTTTAATATATCCTTCCTTCCTAAAACCCTTTGCAAAATACCCCGAAACTAATATAAAAGCAGGCATATGAAAGGAATACACGAAGTGGTAAATTGTCATGATGATTTTATGATCATCAATAAAAGGCTGAATGAAATGCCCAAAGACAACAAGGAATATTAAGATGAACTTTGCGTTATCAAAATAATACTCTCGCTTACTTGCCATCATAAAACCTCCAAACTATTGTTATCGTATTATAGCATCGTTAGAAGGGTGTTTATGCAAATGTCTTTGATTTGTAAATGTCTTTTTAATATAAATGGCAAGTTTGTAATTATACTGAAAAATCTTAATCAAAATGAAACAAACCTTATTTGCCGTTTTGACCTGTGATTCATATCATCATTTGGTTTATTTTCAAGCATTATACTAAGGTTGAGGGGATGGGAATGACGAAGGATTGGTCGATTGATTTAGAGCATGGGGACTACGAGCCCAATATTTCTTTAGTGATTAAAGATGGGTTAAGGGCGATTGAGGAGACTGCACGTGGCTGCTATGCCAATCTTGTCACACCTGAAAATTTCGGTAACCCCTCTCACTACCTTGCAGAAGCTATAAGTCAGAAGTACGAATCAAGTGTGTCCTATCAATTTATTGATCACTGTGGATGTGGTGGTTATGTTTTTCGCGTCTGGAAAAAATAAAGAAGTGCTATATAAGCTTATGGAGTACACCAATGAGCAGGTTGTTATAAATTGGTATGAGGATGAACAATTAACCGAACGTAATGGGTTCTTTTTTTCAAGCTTACGAGTCGAGGATAATACTCTCCTTTTCATAAAAGAAAATGAAGTGAAACAAACGATATCACTAGAAAACTATCAAACCATTGAAATCCTACCCGATTTTCGTGACTATTTTCAATTAATAAATAGAACAGGCACATTACAAATCTATTTTCCACACTAAAAAATACTCAGGAGTGCTGAGTATTTTTTTAGCTTCAAAATTATTTCACAAACCGAAAGTTTCGTTAATGAAAATATTCTGCAATTGTGATACTATAAATCTATTAAAAAAACAAGTATATTTTTAGGAGATGGAAAAAATCATGCCGAATTGGCAACGAAATTTATGGGTTCTTTGGATTGGTGTCTTTTTTACCGCTTCAGGGTTTTCAATGGTTATCCCGTTTTTACCGATCTTTCTGTTAGAAATCGGGGTACACGACCACACTGAATTATGGTCAGGGCTAATCTATGGGGCTGCCTTTTTTGCAGGTGCATTTGCGACACCGTTTTGGGGAAGAGTTGCCGACAAATATGGACGTAAACCAATGATTGTACGGGCTGGCTTTGCCCTTTTTCTTGTTTATACGTTAATGGCATTTGTTACAAATCCTTATCAAATCTTAGGCCTACGTATCATGCAAGGTTTATTAAGTGGGTTTATCCCGGGCTCGATCGCACTCGTCGGGACAAACACTCCAACAAAAAATGTTGGGTATGCGCTCTCCATGATTTCATCTGCAGCAGCAACCGGGATGATTATTGGGCCTCTCTTGGGTGGCGGTTTAGCTGAACTCTGGGGTAATCGCTGGGCCTTTGCAAGCGCGGGAATCATTGTCTTATTGGCAACCATTTTAATTATCTTATTCGTAAAAGAAGAAAACTTCAAAGCGAACAAAGAAAAAGGTTCCGTTATTAAGGATTTTAAAATCGCAATCGACAATCGTCCTTTCTTCCTTGTATTGATTCTGACCTTAATGGTAAGTTGCTCTACAATGATTATTGACCCGATTCTACCACTATACATCGCTGATATCGCAAGTCACTCAAGTTATACAACATTACTGACCGGTTTTATAATTGCATTACCTGGTCTTGCGAGTGCATTGTTTGCACCTGTGTGGGGAAAATGGGCGGACAAAGTAGGTTTCAATAGGATTTTATTCATTGGGCTATTAGGCGCTGGAATTGGCACATTAGCTCAGATTGTCTTTACCCAAATCTGGGGCTTCTCAATTATTCGTTTCATCTATGGAGTCTTCTTCTGTGCGATCTTCCCTGCTTTAAATGGACTTATCGTCAAAATTACGCCTGAAGATTTCCGAGGCAGAGCTTTCAGCCTAAGTCAAACTGCAAATCAAATTGGAGGTATGATTGGCCCGCTTATCGGAGGGGTATTAGGAGGCCTATTTCCTACACAAATGCTCTTCACCGTGACAGGAATATTGCTCTTAGTTGCACTGGCTACAGCTTACTTAAATGGGGACCAACGAAAACACGTGTTGAAACGAGGGGTACTGGCTAAGAAATAGAATAGATTCATATAGACAAACGCTCAGAAGTCTCTGAGCGTTTCTTTTATCTTAATTGCTCGTGTAGCAACAAATGTTTTAATATACTTATCTAATATTCTTTTTCCACCAAAATCATCTTCATAAAAACCTGAAATAACAAACCCAGCATCAATTTGCCCTTGAATTTGGTCTTCCAACGTGTGGGCAAATTCGATTGTTTGATTTGAATTGATATAATCTTGTACTTCATCCTTTGGTAAATAATCCAGGGTTGAAGATGGTATAGGATGCTTAACATCTAGAATTCCTTTATTTTCTTGATTTTCATCAAAGATCCAGAGTAAAGGATTCGTAAACCCAGCAATCAAAATACCATTGTTTATTAAAACTCTGGATGCTTCTTTCCAGACAGGGCGTACATCTTTAACAAATAAATTAGAAACAGGGTGAACGATTATATCAAAGTATTCATCTTCAAATTCACTAAGGTCAGACATGTCACCTTGTACTGTTTTTAAGGTTAACCCTTCACGTTTTGCTACCTTTTCATCTTGTTCTAATTGTTTTTTAGATAGATCAAAAACGGTTACGTCTGCTCCAGCTGCGGCTAAGACTGACCCTTGTTGTCCCCCACCTGAAGCTAAGCAAAGAATTTTCAATCCATCTAACGATTTCGGAAACCAGTGTCTAGGAACTGATTTTTCAGTTGTAACGATAATTTCCCACTCGCCAGTTTTACTCTTTTCGATTACTTCACTACTCACAGATTGAGTATATCTAGAACCATCTTCTACCTTCTTATCCCAAGCATTTCTGTTATGCTGAGCTATGTCCACAGTAATTCCTCCTACCCTTCAACAAATTAAAAGTGCTTACTCCTACAAAAAATCAAACTAGGAATAAGCACCACACTAAATTTATCTCACTAAGCAAATACTTGACTTGCCTTCAATAAATTTTCTCTTGCCTCTATATATTCGTGATGGAGTTTATCAACAAACTTACCAGCACTTGTCACTTCATTAATCGCACCAATGCCTTGACCACTTCCCCAAATATCCTTCCAAGCCTTTGATTTCCCTTCTCCGCCAAAATTCATTTTTGAAGGGTCACTTTCAGGAAGATTTTCAGGATCTAAGCCTGCTGCACGAATGGATGGTGCTAGATAGTTTCCATGAACTCCGGTAAATAAATTACTGTACACAACGTCATCCGAACTACAATCAACGATGGCTTGCTTATAGTCTTCTGCTGCTCGTGCCTCATGTGTTGCAATAAATGGTGAACCGATATATGCAAAATCTGCTCCCATAGCTTGAGCCGCTAATATAGACTTCCCGGTTGCAATGGATCCTGCTAAAGCTAAGGGACCATCAAACCACTGACGTATTTCCTGAACTAAAGCAAATGGACTCTTGCTTCCTGCATGCCCTCCTGCACCTGAAGCGACGGCAATTAGGCCATCTGCCCCCTTATCAATTGCCTTATGGGCGAATTTATTATTGATGATGTCATGTAAAACAATTCCCCCATAACTATGAGCTGCTACATTCACCTCTTCACGAGCTCCTAGAGAAGTTATAATAATCGGTACCTTGTATTTCACACAGAGCTCCATGTCCTGTTCAAGCCGATTGTTTGACCTATGTACGATTTGATTAATAGCAAATGGAGCTGCTGGGCGGTCAGGATTTTTCGCATTGTAATCAGCTAGTGTCTCAGTTATCTCTGCCAACCATTCATCCAGTTGTGAGGCTGGTCTAGCGTTTAGTGCAGGCATCGACCCTACAATCCCTGCTTTGCATTGTTCAATCACAAGCTTTGGATTACTAATGATGAACATTGGTGAACCGATAACAGGAATCCTTAAGGATTTCAGGATAGATGGAATATTCGACATATTTACTTCCCCCAATTTCAAAACATATTTACTTGCATTTGAAAATAAATCATGCTGAATCAGAGAAGGACAGGTTGTCTGTATTCAAATTTAGGTAATCGCTTTCAATCATCCTTCTATTTAGTAATACTATATTCATAGGGTTATAGTCAAATAATTCTCTAAAATTTTAAAATATCCTTTTTACACTAACCAATACCTTCTTTTTGGAATAATTTATCCTAAAAGGGATTTGATATGTTGAAGGTGAAAAAATGGATCTCAATTTAAAATTTTATATTAGGCAGGATGCGTTTATTTTAATACCTGTTCTTTATTTCATTGGGCTTATCCTTAAAGATACTCCTTTCATTCCACAGTGGACCCACAGATGGATTCAATTAGGATTCGCCACCATCGCCTGCCTTCTTTACTATGGCTTCATTATTCAATCCGTTGTGCAGGCTATCCTTGTCACAGGTGCAACCATGATCTCCGAAGACCTTATCAAAAACACACTCCACGGAATCTCCTCTGTTAGGGATAAAAACGATGAGTAATTAGCTAATCTCGGGGACTTTATTCTTGGTCCCCAAAGGTGATATCCTTTGACCTTTTCCTATTTTATCCAAAACCTATGCCCTTAATTGGTCTTTACGCTATAATTTATTCCATATTTATCCAATATTCATACCATATTTCATCTTTATGCTATGACCTTTTCCGGTTTCATCCAAAACCTACACCATATCCGGCCGTTACGCTATTACATTTTCCTTTTTTATCCAAATTCCTTATTATAAACACGTTCTCCATTCCACATAAAAAAGCGCTGATTCAAGACCAACGCTCCATACCCATTTTACTTCACATAATGCTTTTTGAAATCAGAGTGGATTGAAAATTTGTGACGTAGGTCAATCAGGTTTTTGCCAAAGCTTTCTTCAAGAATATCACGATGCTTGTTTAACAGCTCCATCAAATATAAATCATGAATGATGACCTCTGTTATTGGCATAACTAGTCCTACATGCATCGTCCATGCTGCGCGACTATCTTTACCTAAAGACACGATTCCAGCTACGACCTCTGAATCATCGCCACTGTATACGAGCCATCTTCCACCATATTCGTCAGTAATATCAAGGCTCATGTCATGCAAATACAAATTGGCAAAGTCAGATTCAACCTCTCCATACGCAACAATCGTAACATTGACACCTCTTTTGGCAGCAGCCCTTAAATCCCCTGCTAATACCTCATACTCCTCTTTCCATACTTCTAACAAAATCCGTTGGTTAGCTGATTCGATACATGTCCGCACTTTATCCAGAATTTCTGTATCCCCTGTGATATTCCAAATATTTTCACGGTCATGAACTGAGCGCTCAAAGTTTTCGAAAAACTTCTCTGCCTTATCAAAATTTTCCTCTGCCTTCTTACGACGGTGACGAATCAATTCCTTGGCAGGTACCGGCGTGTATTGTGGTGTATTACCTGGACTAACCAATATATCCCCACGCATGACCAGATTGTCCAATACCTCATAAATTTTCGAACGAGGTACACCAGAATTTTTTGCAACCGCATAGCCTGTTAATGGTGATTCTTCCAATAAGCTCAAATATGCCTTCGCCTCATACTCTGTAAACTGTAAATTCTTTAATGTATCAAAAATATTATCCAATTTCGTTCCTCCACCGAATAGTCGCTACCTTTGTAACTAATATATTAACAAAAAGTATTGATGCATTCCAATCATATCTGCTACAATATTTTTGAAAGTAGTTACTGTAGTAGTCACTAAAACCAACATGGAGGTCTACAGATAATGGATAACCTAATTGCCTACTTACCAATCGCAGCTATGATGGTTATAATTCCCGGAGTGGACACGATGTTAATCATCAAAAACACACTTACATACGGTCCAAAAGCTGGTCGCTATACCCTACTTGGAACGTCTATGGGACTTGCTTTTTGGACACTTATTGCCGTTCTTGGTTTATCGGTTGTAATTGCGAAGTCAGTGTTTTTGTTTAGTTTTATTAAATATGCAGGTGCTGCCTTCTTAATCTATCTGGGAATCAAAAGCTTCTTCACCAAAAGCTCCTTGTCATTGAATGAGCTTCAAGAACAAGCAAAGAATCAAGTTACACCTACAAAAAAACATCATAAGGAATCATTTTTGCAAGGGTTGCTTAGTAACATACTTAATCCAAAGACCGTTCTCGTATATATCACAATCATGCCACAGTTTATTGATTTGAACGAGAACATAAACCAACAATTAATCATAATGGGCCTTATTATGTCCGTCCTTGCCATTGTCTGGTTTTTACTCCTCGTATCAATCCTTGATTACGCAAAAAAATGGTTCAATAATCCCAAATTCAATAAAGTATTCCAAAAATCAACCGGTTTAATCCTAGTCGGCTTTGGCATTAAAACCGGAATCTAATACCTAACATAAATCCGTTCATCCATTGAACAGATTTTTTCATATTTAAAATAGCCTGTTGTTACACAGAATCCCAAGCCCACACCGCATACTGTCACCTTACATATATATAAAAAGGTGACAAAGGTGAGGTGATAAAATGACAGAGAAAGGATTTAATATACTAATATCCGTAATCATCGGGTTCCTTTTATGCTGTGCGGTGTTTTTCTATGTAACTGAGGACAAAGCAAAACCCGTAACATCGAATCCAACGACCGTAGCACCGACAACTCCCACTCCTTCCAATACAGATAAGAAAAAACCACCATCGGCAGATAGCCAGGAACAACAAAATCAAGACAAGAATAATGAAACTGAAAAGCAAACAGATTCAAAAAAACAAAGTGAAAAAGATAAGCAAAAAGAAGATAAAGAAAAAGAAAAACAAAACAATGAAGAACAGAACAACAATGAAAAAGCAAAGCCTAGCGATGAACTCCCAGAGATTGTTTGGGGAATTGATTCTGCAAGTGAAACGACAAAAGATTTTTATGCTTGCGTAAAAGAGAATTTTGGTGACCCCGTCGTATTTGGTCGTTACCTTGGCGAGCGCGAAGGAATCTCAGTAGGTCTTACAGCTGAACAAGTGGAGATTATCCATGCTGAAGGTGACTTTATTCTACCAATCTACAATCATTTTAATGATGCAACAGGTTATGACAATGGAGTCGCGCACGCAAAAGAAGCAATTAAACTTGCTGGTGAAATTGGCATCCCAGAAGGAGTTGCTATATTTGCAGATATTGAACCAACCTACCCAGTAGATTCTGAGTTTATTAAGGGCTGGTTTGAGACAGTAGAAGGATCACCTTATAAATCTGGAATTTATGGCGTATTTGACCCTGAACAAGCTTTGTTCAAAGCCTATCAAGAAGCCGGAAAAAGCAACGGCGCCATCCTTGAACAGAACTATATTTGGACAGCTGCCCCTAGCGTCGGAATAACAGCAGCAGCAAAAGCACCAAAATATAATCCGAGTGCTCCAGAAGGATCACTAGCATGGGGCTGGCAATACGGATTAGACTCTGAAACTTGTAACATTGACACAAACCTATTCAAACGTGAACTAGTCGATGTCTTGTGGAAACCTTAAGAAAATGAGTAACATGAAAAAAGAAGCATGAGTTTTCCTCTTATGCTTCTTTTCGTATATCAGTTATTCGATTGCTGCATATAAACCTCTTCATACGGCTGGACAATGACAAAGCCATCTCCCTCAAATCTCATTTGAATCGATTCGCCACTTCCACGACCTACAAATGTTTTAAATGAAATATCCGTTTGGAACTCAGGGTGAAGATTTCCAGACCAAGCAACTGTCGCATTTGGATCTGTAATAACTGGTTTTCCTGGCGTTACCCGCAATGTGAGTGGCTCATAATGAGTTGTAATCGCAAGCATTCCACTCCCCTCACAGCGAACATTGAACAATCCACCAGCCATCATACCCGCTACCCGCTTCATTAGCTTTATTTCATGCTTCAAGGATGGTTCAAAGGCAAGAAGATCATTCCCATTTACATAGATTGATTCGTTCTGTAGCTGAAGAATGATAATTTTTTTCCCGCTGTCGGCCAAGTATAGTTTCCCTTGCCCATTTGCTTTCATTAATGATGTCCCTTCACCTGTTAACGCTTTCTTAAACATACTCCCAAGGCCATGCTCCAGGATTCCTTCTCTTTCATACTTGATTTTTCCGTTATAGGCAACCATTGACCCTGCTTTTGCCCAAATCATCCCATTCAAATTTACTTCAAGCATTCTAGGTTTCTCTAACTCAAACAATCCTTCACCTTTGTCTTCTTGCTCTGTGTTTTTTATAAATTCAGCAATTGAATATTTACTCATATCCCCCACATCCTTTCGTTAGTTTGTTATACGTATAGACTAGGAAAAGGTTTCATATTGTTAAGGTTTTGTAAATTTTCAGTTTTGACTTTAGGTATCTTTTTTTGTATGCTATAATTCCGATATCGGTTTTCGATATTGGTTTTCTATATCAACCTGATTGGTGGTAACTAAAGTGGAAGAAAAAATATTGAGGAAGCTTTTTCTTGGGTTCATCCAGATTCATATTTTACACCATGCAAAAGAACACCCTATTTTTGGAGCATGGATGCTCGAAGAACTTAGAGAGCATGGATATGTCATAAGTTCTGGAACACTCTACCCTATCCTCCACAGCATGGAGTCAGATGGCCTATTAGAAAAAGAAGAAAAAAATGTAGACGGAAAAATTAGAAAGTATTATACCACAACCGATAAAGGAAATTCCGTTCTTATCGAAGCTCGAAATAAAGCTTATGAGCTTTTCAAAGAAATTAAGGATTAGTCGAAGGGGGAAAACATGAAAAATTTACTTGAAATTCTAGTTGTATCAACTAGACTCGGTTTGACATCTTTTGGAGGACCTGTTGCACACTTAGGATATTTTCACGAAGAATATATCCGTCGCCGTAAATGGATGGATGAAAAAACCTATGCAGATTTAGTTGCTTTGTGTCAGTTTTTACCTGGACCTGCTAGTAGCCAAGTCGGAATTGGTATTGGTGTGATGCGTGCAGGAGTACTCGGGGGAATTGTTTCATTCCTAGGGTTCACTCTTCCATCTGTCATTGCACTCATTCTTTTTGCAGTAATCCTACAAGGGTTGGATATCGGAACTGCTGGCTGGATTCATGGATTAAAATTGGTGGCCGTAGCCGTTGTGGCACATGCAATTCTTGGAATGGCACAAAAACTTACTCCAGATTTAAAGAGAAAATCACTTGCACTTTTTGCTTTAGTTGGAACTTTACTGTGGCAGACTGCCTTTACACAGGTAGGCGTTATTCTCATTGCAGCCATCTTAGGATTTATATTATTTAAAAATCAAACAGACAGTGAGACTACCAATTTACAGTTCCCAATATCTCGTAAATTCGCAACTTTCTGTTTGACGTTGTTTTTCGGTTTGCTCATTCTTTTACCAATTTTAAGAGAAGTAACTTCCTTGGAATGGATTGCAATGTTTGATAGCTTTTACCGATCAGGTTCGCTTGTTTTTGGTGGCGGGCATGTTGTATTACCGCTGTTAGAACGTGAATTTGTCCCAACAGGATGGTTAAGCGAAGAAGCATTCCTTGCTGGGTATGGAGCAGCACAAGCAGTTCCTGGACCACTGTTCACATTTGCTGCCTATCTTGGTGCTGTGATAAATGGATGGCAAGGTGGACTACTTGCAACGGTGGCTATTTTTCTGCCAGCTTTTCTACTCATTTTAGGAACATTACCGTTCTGGGATTCTTTACGCCGCAATCCTAAAATTAAAGGTGCACTAATGGGGGTTAACGCAGCAGTGGTTGGAGTATTGATTTCTGCCTTCTATCACCCAATTTGGACCAGCACGGTGTATGCACCAATCGATTTTGCATTCGCAGCCATTTTGTTCAGCATGCTCGTCTATTGGAAACTACCACCTTGGATTGTTGTGGTAACAGGTGCGATCGGCGGTGCGATTATTAGTTTGTTTTAGACTACCAATTTGGTAGTCTTTTTTTAATCTTACATTCGGCTTGTAAAAAATCAGCTTCACCTATTCCTCCTCATCCTCTCTAAACAACTCGTCCAAATACCGTTCTCTCCGACTCAAAAATCCCATTGTGATCTGATAATGTTCGGTTTCTTCATATTCAATCTGCTCAATTGGTAATGCATCAAAATTATAAATCTGGGCCCCCGGATATCCCAGTAATATCGGTGAATGAGTTGCAATTATGAATTGTGCATCTCCACCTTTTGCTAGATCATGAATTACTCGTAAAAAGGCAAGCTGCCGCGCTGGAGAAAAAGCCGCCTCAGGCTCATCCAAAAGATAAATACTTTGATCACCAAACCGATTCAAAAATAACGACAAGAACGACTCACCATGGGATTGCTCATGCAACGACTTTCCCCCATATCCTTCATAGTTAAAAGTAGGATCCTCCTCGGCCAATTGGTCCAAATAAGAGGCAAAATGAAAAAAGCTTTCTGCGCGTAAAAAGAAGCCCTGATTGATTTTTGGCATCCATGAGAGTCGAATAGACTCACTTAATATTGGGGTCACATCTTCAAAATTATAGGAATTGTTTCTTCCCCCTCTCCCACTATTAAACCCACACTGGTGGGCAATTGCCTCAAGCAAAGTGGACTTTCCCGACCCATTTTCACCTACAAAAAACGTAACAGGTTCATAAAAATTAAGTTGTTCAAGACCCCTAATACTTGGTATCGAATAAGGATATTCCCGCTCATTATGTATTTTTTCAGGTATTAATTTTACACTCCTTAAAAACAAATCAACACACTCACCTAATACAACCATTTTAACACTTGAGCTTTATTATTCCACCCATTTCAAATCAAATTGGATGGTTCTCTCTTGATAATATCTTTCATACATGATAAGATTCAAAAAATTTATCTTTTTTGGGAGGCCTGAAAATGAGATATGTTACGTTAACGGAAGTTTATAATCATAGAATTGCTCAAAAATACTTGTCTCGTTCTGGGAAGGCTCACGCCATTGCTTGTGCTTACCATGCATTCAAAATGGCCAAGCAGCAAAATGTTTCTGTCGATCTTGCTACAAAGGCAGCTTTGCTACATGATATGGGGCATTATACATGGTATAAGAATGGAAAATGGGATTATAGCATGTACAAGGAAAATGACATTCATGCCATTAAAGGGGCAGAACGTGCTCATAAATTATTGATTCGATTAGGTGAAAATCCGAAATATGCCAAAGAAATTGCTTATGCGATACTATTCCACACGGACTCATATATCGAAGAAGGTTTTATCAAGCGTACGCCACTCCAAGCCATCACAAAGCTTGCAGATGAACTGGATGAAGAAGAAGGTGGTCTTCACCACTATCGTGAAATTGATGAGGACAAAGCGAAGAAAATGATAGAGAGATTAGATGCCTTAGTTGAAGAAGAAATGGACAAACACCAATAAATTTAATCCAAATTAAAAAGCCCAAGAGAAAATGCTTATTCAGCTTTCTCCTGGACCTCGTTACATTCTTAAATAGCCCAATCACCTTTTCGGAAAATCGGAACAACTGTACCATCTTGTTTAATGCCGTCTATATCCATATCACTTGATCCAATCATAAAATCGACGTGAACTGTTGACACATTTAAGCCACTTTCTTTTAGTTCGTCTTCATTCATTTTCGTGCCGCCCTGAAGATTTGTAGGGTACGCCGCACCAATCGCAAGGTGATTTGACGCATTTTCATCGAATAACGTATTAAAGAAAGTAATACCTGACTGAGAAATTGGTGATGGATCTGGTACTAATGCAACCTCTCCTAGACCTGTTCCACCCTCATTATCAAATACGAGCTTCTTCATAATTTCGTCTCCCGTTTCTGCGGAGATATCGACGATTTTGCCATCTTTGAAATGAACTACAATACCTTCTATTAAGGTGCCTGCATAGCTTAATGGTTTTGTGCTTCGAACTACACCGTCCATACGACGTGTATCTGGAGCCGTGTATACCTCTTCAGTAGGCATATTTGCGATAAATTCTTCTTCTTTTGGATTATAACTTCTAGCGCTTTCCCAAATATGGTTCTTGGGCAAACCAAGTTTTAAATCCGTACCTGGTGCTCGATAGTGCAATGCATCAAATTGAATTTCATTTAGTTTTGCTGCCTTTTCATTCAGGATTTTTGTATGCTCTTCCCATGCAGCAACAGGGTCCTCCTCATACACTCGGCAAGTTTTGAAAATTTGATCCCAGAGTGCATCCACCTGCTCTTCAGTTGTTGCAAGGTCGGGGAATACTTTAGCCGCCCACCCTGCTCCAGCAGCTGCTGCAACTGTCCATTTTAAATCATTGTTTTGAGTCGCAACCCGTTGTACTTTGAATGCCTTCGCAGCTTTGTTTTGATAGGCAGAGATTTTAGCAGAATCAATCCCGCTTAGAAAACCTGGATCACTTGAGACGATTGAAAGTCTGCATACCTTATGGTTGAGAACATGATCATCTGATTCTTGAATTTCGTATTCAGGAATATCAGTTAATACCTCTTCAGGCTGATGTAGATAATGTTCTTTTGTAATTTCATCGTCAGACCACTTTACAATAACCTTTTCAGCCCCTAATGCGTATGCTTCTCTTGTCACAAGGCGAGCAAGTGGAGCCTGATCAACCGTGATTGTCATCTTAACCCAATCACCTTTTTGCACATTAAGTCCGTTAGCTACTAAAAGCTTCGCATACTTTTTTAAGTTCCCCTCAAATTGTGGAAGAGCCATCTTATAACCCCCAATAAATTATGTATATCATTATACTAGCATAACACAAATTAAAAATCCTAATGAATCAAAGAACCCCTAAGCGTAGAAATACCATTTTCCAAATATCCCTTCAAACAGGTGAGCATATACATCCACCCCTCTTTTTGACCTAATAGAATGTTTACGATTTCAGGGTCGTCGGTGTTAAAACCTGATTCTGTTACCTCTAATATTGTACTTCCATCTTGCTCTTCCGTAAGCAAAAAAGTCACCGTAGTTTCCTGCTCACCTTCCCCCCATTTGTACACAATTCTTTTATCTTGTTCTACCTCTACTACTTTAATTGTTAATTCTGCATTATATTCCTGATAAATCCATTTAATTTTCTTTCCTTCTTCCAATCGACCTGAACTATTAGAAAACCAATAGTTTCCGATTTTTTCCGGGTTTACTAAAGCTTCGAACACCTCACTTGTCGACTCGTCAAAACGCATTTTTGATGTTATCTCAGAAATCATAGAACATCTCACCTTTCATAAAAATACCTCTGTAATTCATATTATATCCATACTATTTCCACAAAAAAATGCTCCACTCCTTTAATAAAGTTAAAAAAGAGCAAACCGATCATTGGTTTGCTTACTAGTCTATTGGAACTTGCAACTTGAACCGTAACTCGTCCTTACTTAGATCAAAGGTTTCGACTGCGACCTTCATATCGCTTTTCATTTTCATTTCGGACAAATAGACATAGATATCTTGTTTTTTCGAATCAATTTGAACCCATTCTGGAAGATTATAATAGTCGTTAATATACCTAAGTACAAAGGAAACAGGTAAGCTCACTTGGCCAACAGTAAAGGCCTCCTGTTGTAATCGTAAATCCCCATTTTCAATTACCTCAGGCTTAAATGTCATAACCATGTCGATTTCTTTCCCAAATACAGTAATCGTTCCAAGGAGCATCACCCGCTCCGTTAACAAAACCTTATACTTTAGAGGATTATCCTTTGCTTCTTTTTTCAAAAAGCTATTGATTACTCTCGTTAAGTCCTCTTTATTCGTTTCGACTGACAGATTTACATGATCTGTGGATACGACATTTTCCTTTGGAGCTACTTCTTTATTCGGTGCGATAAGCAACCCGAAAAAGATAAGTACAAACACGAGATTAAGCGCTAGCAGTGTGAGAAAAAGAAACTTCCATTTATTTTTTACCTTCATCAAAGACCCCCTCTACGAAGGAAATCACTCTTTTATGATTGCTTCAAAAATCCTTTCACTCATTACTTCATACCCTTTTGCGTTTGGATGAAACTCATCTTCTGATAAAAGATTATCACTCGTTTGACTAAAAACATCGTCTACGACTACAAATTTAGTATGATCAAATGTTGAAAGAATTCTTTCACTACCTTCGTTCCAATTGTCTACAATTGTATTAATTTCCGTAGAAAGGTCAATAAACCAACCAAACGGATTGTACAGCCCAACTAGTACGATTTCGGCTTCACTATTATGGTTTCTAATATTTTCGAGGACTTTTTGTAAACGAACCTCATATTTAGCCTGTTCTTTCTCAAACACATGTAATGATAAATCAAAAAGGTTCTCTTTCACAATTTTCATTATATCATTTCCACCTATGGTAATGATAATGATGTCAGCATCCGCAATCCCTTCTTGAACTTCCTCATTCTGCAATCGATTTAGAAGGTCAGTTGTTTTATGACCTTTCACACCAAAATTCTGGAGAGTAACCGATTTTACATCTTTTTCACTTAGAAGCTTTTCCTCCAGCAACGAAGTATAGCCCCCCTGCTTCGATTCATCACCGACACCCTTTGTTAATGAATCGCCAATTGATGCAATACGAAGTTCTCTAGGGATAAAATCATCCGGAACTTCACTCTTTGGAGATAGACCTGTATCATGGTCGCTGGTGGCTGTACCTGTTGTTGTTGCAGCTATTCCACCTGAACAACCACTTAATAAAAAACTAGTAATAATAATGGCTAATAACGGTTTGTTCAACTTGCTCACCACATTTCTTTCCAGACTGTTGTCTACAAGTTTAGTATTATAGCATACGTAAAAAAACCTTTAAGGATTCATGTTTCGTTGAAATATCTTCCATTCAAATTAATAATTCCATTCTTCATAAAAGTTTGACCGATCCATTAAATAGATGATGAAAAAAGACGTCTAAATGGACGTCTTCACTACATTGCTTGTTGTTCCGCTGTATTTTTTGCTCCGAGCGTTAGCGTGTGAATGGTAATTTCAGGATTGCTTCGGACGCGAATATTAACCCCTGTCTGACCTAATCCCTCGTTTATATAAAACGGTTTTCCATCATGTGTATGAAAACCTTTTATCATTTTCATTCTAACAAGTTTCCCCATTTTCACCAAGTGATATGGCCTAGGGTAACAAATTTGTCCACCATGAAAATGGCCTGATAAGAGATAATCAAAATGATACTCCTTCATCTGCAAAACAAGATTTGGGTCATGAGTTAACACAAGATTATACCCCGCTTTTAATGATGAATAAGACTCTACTAGACTGCTCCGATTCGAACTAAAATCATCAATCCCAATCAAATTCAAACGATGACCATGAATCAGAAGTGACTCATTTTCATTTTGAAACGTTCTCACCCCGTGTTCCTCTAACATCTGTTTAAGTTTTTCAAAGTTTTTCTTTCGTAAAAAATAGTCATGATTTCCAAACACAGCATAAATACCATGAGACGGTGCAATTTTATTTAATATGTTTAGATAAGGAGCGAGTTTTGGAATACTGCGTTGACGATCCAAGAAGTCACCAGTTATGGCTATTAGATCAATTTTTTCATGTTTCACACGTCGGTATAATTCATCAGGAGTAATCGATAGATTTTCAAGATGTAAGTCTGATAGGTGGAGAACATTGACTTGTGTTGGGTTCACATATTGTTGTTCTGGGTTTACAGATATTTTATTAACAATCACTTTATATGTGTTTTTATTAGCTTTTCTAAGATAATAGAAAACGATTAAGATAGCGATAAGAGCGATAAAAATTTTCACAAAAAAACACCACCTTTTCTCCTTCCATTATAGATAATAGAATTTGAAAAAAGCAGTGGTAATGAATGGATACCTATCGATACATCTTAAATAGGGTATTTTTAGACATAAATAAATACATCGGATGTCTACGGATACTTTGCGCTGACATATTTGAAACTGCCATACCATACATGGGAAGAAATACAATTAATTTAAACCACAGATAGACTTTGTTCGATATCGCTACTGTTTCAAAGCCTAGTCGTTTGCTACCTTTGTTTAGTGCTGTAATACCAATAAGCCCTTTTATTTCATCCCTTTTTGGGTGATTTTGTAAATACCCGGCAACTCCAGGCAATGCTTGCTTTACTTGCTTATATATCATTCTAGCCTTTGAAGTTTCTCCCTGAAGTCCAATCAACTCCCTAAGTAAAATCACATTATGTAAATGAATTTTTATTAATAAATCGTTTTTCTTAATTTCGGTCCCATCAGCAAGAACGCATGAACGTCCTTTATATTTTGTTACTTTAACCCGCAAAATCTCCCTATCCTCTACATATGTAAGTCTTGTAAGTCCATAATAAATCGGATCAAGAATTGTCCAAATGGTAATCACGCACAACTTCATTTTTGCGAGCATGGATGCATCCCCTTAACAATCATTTACAATTTCATTTTCTCTATTTTCGTTGAAAATTATTTTGGAAAAGTAAGGCAAGATAAAAGTAGGCCATTATTAAAAAACTAGGTACATACATTTATATTTGAAAGGAAGTCATTTAGATGGATAAAGATAATGAAAAACAACAGGATTCAAAACAAGAATTTCCTGAACAAATCTCAAATGGCTGTATCACCTTCACCAGTCATGAGCTGTTCTGGAAAGAGTTAGAAACCATCGTTGTTGACGGCATCGAATCTGCAGAGGATTGAGACGGTATACAAAAAGGACTCCGAGGAGTCCTTTTTCAATCAAACTATTGTACTTTCTTAATGTCTGCGATAATTTCTTCATATGGAGTATCTGAAACTCCATCATAATCCTTTAACACTGTTCCATTTTGGTCTACCAAATAGAACTTAGTCATATGCACAACCTGGTCTTCACCTTCTGGTTTTGCAACTAAGGCTGCAAAGCTGTCTTTTGCAAATACTGTCATTTCATCCAATGTATATCCAGTTAACAAATGCCAGTTAGATAAATCATCCGAATAGCCTTCTGCATATTCCTTCAGCATTTCAGGCGTATCGACTTCAGGGTCAACTGAAAAGGAAACAAATTCAACATCAAGCTCCTCTTCTTTAACCATGCCTTGAAGTTTTGCCATATGAGCAGTCATTGGTGGACAAACCGTATCACACTGTGTAAAGATCATATCTGCTATCCATACTTTTCCTTCTAAATCTTTAAGGCTAAAATCTTCGCCATTCTGATCTACATAGGAGAAATCGGAAACCTCATAATTCAACGGATTTGCAATACCACTATTTCCACACGCAGCCAAAATAAAAATAAGGGCGATCATAACAAAAAATTTTATTCTTTTCACGTTTTCACCTACATTCGTCATTTTTCCATTCAATATCTCATTTTAAAGAATCTGTGACAAACTTACAACAAAATAGCTGTGAACAATTTTCGAACATATCAAACAGCTTGTCATCATAAAATGGACAAGGAGAGTGAGTTTTGGGAGGTTAACGGTTATGAGATTTTATTTTAATGGTTGGAGAGGTTTTTATTCAAATGCCTAAAATTATTATTACCTATATATGTATTGTAATCGGCGCATTTCTACAGGGGCTAGGTATGTCCTTATTTTTATTTCCTCATAATATTCCATCCGGTGGTGCTGCGGGGCTTGCAATACTAATGAATCACTGGGTTGATTTGCCTCTAGGCATATCCCTTTGGATTGTCAATTTCTCCTTTTTAATTCTTGCTTTAAAATACTTTGGGTTTTCATGGACGGTAAAAACGATGATTGCCGTGACGATTACTTCGGTGACAGTGAGTTACGTATCTACTCTTGGATTATTCTTAACCCCTTTCTTCTGGCTTGACCTTTTAAGTGGGGCAGTAATTTTTGGTATTGGTGTCGGTCTTTTAATCCGAAGTGGTTCATCTAGTGGCGGAATGGTGATTCCGACATTAATGATTGCACAATACAATGATTGGTCTCCTGGTAAAGTCATGCTTTGGTTAAATTTTTTCATTTTTTTATTAACAGCAACAGTAATCGATATCCGAATCGTTTTTTATGCGATTATATGCCAAACAGTATCAACAAATATCATTGACCTAATCTATCATCTTAGAGCACCTTCGTTTATCAATACACCCTCACTGGGTTGGCGAAAAAAATAAAGTAAGAAAGCCAAATGTACTTTCTTACTTCAAAAGAATTTCCCTGTCTTTTAAATAGTTAATAATCGTACCAACTGATTGTGAAATGGTTAATTTATCTGTCTCTATAATCAACTCTGGATGATTGGGTTCTTCGTATGGAGAGCTTATTCCGGTAAATTCGGATATCTCTCCACTCCTTGCTTTTTTATATAAGCCCTTTGGGTCACGATTTTCACAAATAGTAATTGGACATTTCACGTAAACTTCGATAAATTCCCCGTCTGGAAACAAGGCTCTCACCTGATCGCGATCCTCCCGAAACGGTGAAATGAATGCTGTAGAAACGATTTGCCCACTATCAACAAATAGCTTTGATACCTCACCTATCCTACGAATATTTTCTTTCCTGTCCTCTTTGCTAAAGCCAAGTCCGGCATTTAATCCATGACGAATATTGTCACCATCAAGGACGTAGCTTTGTACTTTAAGTGAGAAAAGCTCTTTGTCAAGGGCATTTGCTAATGATGATTTACCGGAACCTGATAGTCCAGTAAACCAAATCACACAGCTTTTATGTTGATTTTGTTGTTGTCGCTCATTCTTCGTGATCGTTGATTGATGCCATATAATATATTGTTCTTCGCCCATATTCCCCACCTTATATCTTCGTGTATTGTTCTGCCATTCCTCGAATGAGGACCTCGACTACTTCTGGTCTACTAAATTCCTTTGGTGGTTTTTTACCCGCTTTTAGCATTTCACGTACCTTAGTGCCCGATAAAATGACATGGTCTTCTTTACTATGAGGACATGTTTTTGCGGACGCCATATTCCCACATTTTCTACAGAAGAAACTATGCTCAAAAAACAATGGCAAAATGCCTAACTCATCTTCTGTAAAATGACTAAAAATAGTTTGTGAATCATACGTTCCGTAGTATTTCCCCACTCCTGCATGATCCCGACCGACTATAAAGTGAGTGCAGCCATAATTTTTTCGAACTAAAGCATGGAAAATCGCTTCTCTTGGACCTGCATAACGCATTGCAGCCGGAAATACCGATAAGAACACTCTGTTTTTTGGATAATATTTTTCTAGGAGAACCATATAACTTTCCATTCTGATATCACTTGGAATATCGTCCGATTTCGTTTCCCCAACTAAGGGATTTAAAAATAAGCCATCTACAACTTCTAATGCGGATTTTTGTATATATTCATGTGCCCGGTGTACTGGATTACGTGTTTGAAATCCGACTACTTTCTTCCAACCAAGATGCTCAAACACCGCTCTTGTTTCGATTGGGTCCAAGTAAAAGGTTTCAAACCTATCCTTTTTTGGACGCTTTATCATATGAATCGGACCGGCAACATAAACACTTGGCCTTTCATACAAACGTTTAACACCTGGATGCGCATCCTCCGTCGTTCGATACACCTTAAAAGCTTCAACTTCTTTGTTGGCCACATATTTTTCGGTCACCTCTATAACCCCATAAACCTCATCATTTTGTACTAATCGAACCTTTTCTCCGATTGAGATCTTTTTTGCCGTTGCCTTATCTACCGCCAATGTGATAGGAATTGACCATGGCAAACCATTTGCAAGTCTCATTGAGTGTAGAATCGATTCATAGTCTTCTTTACCTACAAATCCCTCAAGCGGACTGTATGCCCCCACCGCTATTAATTCCAAATCACTTAACTCCATGTTGCTCAGTTCAATTTGTTTATCGATTTCTTCAACGTTTAAAGTTGGATTGTAACGATTTACTAGCGAACCGCCATGCGGCGTACTTAATGACACTTTAAAAACCTCCATTACCAATTTCGTTATTTCACATGTAAACCGCATTCTGTCTTATCAGAATTGGCCCATCTGCCTGAACGCAAATCTCCATTTAATACTTGATTTGTACAAGGTGCACAACCAATACTTGGATAATTTTTGTCATGCAATTTATTGTAGGGTAGATTGTTCAACTTGATATAGGTCCAAACATCGTCCCAAGTCCAATGAATAAGCGGACAGATTTTTATGTTCTTAAATTTTTCATCCTTGTTTAGGTATTCCGTATTCTGGCGGGTTGGTCCCTGCTCCCTCCGAAGTCCCGAAATCCAAGCTTTGGTAGATGTTAAAACTTCATGTAGAGGTTCAATTTTTCGAATTTGACAGCATAAGTTAGGATTCGTTTTCCATAGCTCATCCCCGTGCTCTTTTGCCTGCTCCTCAAGGTTTAAGGCCGGTTTTTTTAGTTCAATATTGAGAGCTGGATACTTTTTTTTAATCTTATCAATGAGTTCATAGGTTTCTTTGAAATGAAGTCCTGTATCCAGAAAGACAATTCTTGCTTCCTTGTTGACCTTAGAAATCAAGTCAATGAGGACCATACCCTCAGCTCCAAAGCTACATGCGTAAACAATGTCTTCTGCCGAATACGTTCGATACGCCCATTTTAAAATATCGTAATAATCTTTGTTGCTGTTTATAACGTCCTTTACACTTTCCTCATTCCAATTTTCATATGTGATGCAGCCCAATCTTGTGTTCCTCCTCTCGGACCTTGATCGTTAGCAGCTGATTGTTTTTTATCTCTAGCTGATTCATGTTATTGATGGTTCCGGATTTTAGATAGGATACACATGCTCGAATCCAGGAACCATGACCAAATACTAAAATCGACTCAAAATCCTTGTATTTTTGTAAAAATGTGTGCACCCTTTTCTCCAGGTTTGAAATCTTTTCCCCAAGCATAATTTCACCTGGACATGTAAACCACTCATTTTTATACGTTTCGATGAGAAGCTTCTTTTCTTTGCCTTCGAATTCTCCAAAATTAAGCTCATTTAATAGTGGCTCTACTTCAAAACTCTCATACCCATAGCCCTGTGCTGTTTGTTGGGTGCGAGTCAATTCACTTGTTAAAATTAATGAGTATGTTGGTTTTAACAATTCTTTATTGATTTCAATTGCCTCTTTATTCTCATCCGTTAGCTCTAAAATGGGAATATCCTTACTCCCTTGGAGAACTCCTTTTTCGTTCCATTCAGTTGGAAGATGCCTGATTAAGGTAAGTTCCATGTCTTCTCCCCCAGGAAAAATGTTTCGCTCCGTAGTCCGAGTCTTTGTGATTCTAAAACGAGTACATCTTGTAATTTCACATTTCCGAGGTTGACATTCGCTCCAAACTGGTTAATAAAAAACATTTGTTGCTTAGGAGTTGGTGCTTCAAATATCACCTTATTCACGTCAATATTTTGGGAAATTTGATTAATTAAATCCATGTTGACGCTGCCTGAACGATTGTAAATACCTGCTGTCCCTGAGTCTCTCCCCTCAGTGATGACATATTTACAACCTGTTGCCAACAGTAAATTAATCTCATGTTCCCACTCCGATAAAGGCATTTCTTTATCTTGATCTTTTGAACCAACTTCTGCAATTACATTAAAATGTTGTTTTAGTTTTTTGATTAATGAAATTCTCTTATGAAGTGGGATGTCAATTGTTCCATTTGAGATCTCAATCCATTCAATCCCTAGCGTTTGTAGGCTTTTTGCATATTCTTCAATTTTCTCTTGTGCAAAGCATTTCTCAAATAGGGTTCCGCCACAATAAGGGATGACATTGTATTTTTTATAGAGGTTGATTTTTTCTTGTAGGTTCGGGGTCACATAAGCGGATCCAATCCCAATTTTCGCGATATCGATATAGGAATGATAATCCTGTAAATAAGCCTCTAAATGACCTAATGGCGTACCAAAATCAGCGATTGAGGTAAGTCCATAGCTTCGTTCTCCCTGTGTTCGTAAAGGAACATCTAAAAAATCCATAGGAATAACTCCTCCTTAGTCCAGCGTAAGGATAAAAATCCTCACTACATTTGCCCAATTCTTCTTAGGCTTCTGTTCTTTTTTTATTACATATACCCATCTTCTTACAGTTGATATGTTATTCAAAAATAGGTAAAGGGTGTATAGATTGGGCTTTTCTGGGCACTGTTCATTTGGAAACTACTTACAGAATAGGTTTCGTGAGATATTGAAAAAATAGTAAGGCAATAATTGATTTTAACGACAATGACAAGAGAGGAACGGATGAAGTTCATCCAGCCTTTTACATACCGTAAAAGAAGGAGATGCAAAAACTTGTCAAATCAAAAAAATTCAGCAATGACAATTGTTGCGATTAGTTCTATTCCACTAATCCTGGTACTTGGTAATTCGATGCTCATCCCTGTTTTACCACAAATGCAAAAAGAGCTAGATATCAGCCAATTTCAGGTGAGTCTTGTAATCACAACATTCTCAGTTGCAGCGGCGATTTCAATCCCATTACTCGGCTATTTCTCAGATCGTTTTTCTAGAAAAGCGGTCATTATACCAGCATTAATTCTTTACGGTACAGGTGGATTGCTTGCTGGTGCTGCAGCCGCTTGGTTTTCTAGCCCTTATTTTTGGATTATGGCTGGTAGGCTTATGCAGGGTATCGGTGCGGCAGGAACAGCACCTATCGCAATGGCGCTTACTGGAGATCTATTTAAAGGAGGAAAACAAAGCCGAGTTTTAGGACTCGTGGAGGCATCAAATGGCTTTGGGAAGGTTATTTCACCAATTATTGGTTCCCTTCTAGCGTTACTATTTTGGTATGCTGCCTTTTTTGCTTTCCCAATTTTTTGCTTAATTTCCGTACTTCTCACGATATTCTTTGTTAAAGAGAAAAAACAAAAGAAAGAACCACCCCCACTTAAACAGTATGTGCGCGGATTGTTTTCAGTGTTTAAACATGAAGGCAGATGGTTATTCACAGCATATTTAGCTGGAGCAACCTGCTTATTCACCCTTTTTGGGATTCTCTTTTACTTATCTGATGTATTGGAAAAAACGTATGATACAGATGGAGTACTTAAAGGAGCTATATTAGCAATTCCATTATTATGTATGACAACAACATCGTATATTACAGGTAGTAAAATCGGCAAAAAGATGCCTTTGATGAAAAAGCTCATCATCATTGGACTTCTACTCATGACTGTATCGTTTGCATTATTAGTCTTTTTTGAGAGCTTGATTCCGTTTATTGCCGTTTTGGCAATCAGCAGTATTGGAACTGGGCTTGTATTACCTTGTATTAACAGCTTTATTACGGGCTCTGTTTCATCCGAAAAGCGAGGATTTGTTACTTCTCTTTATGGATCTGTTCGCTTTCTGGGAGTGGCCATTGGTCCACCTATATACGGTTGGTTAATGAATTGGTCAAGAGCCGGCATGTTTTTAACAACTGCATCATTAACACTTGTAGTTGGGCTTTTATGTATGCTCCTGATTCATGTTAAAAAGAAAAAGCCTAATAAAGAAACAAATGATTCCCTGTTCAAAAAACTTCAATTTACCTAATATGATAAAGGAGAGGTTGAGCTTTGCAAATTTTTGTTTCTCCAGAGGTTATTAAGGAAGAATGTCAAATACTAAACATCGTCAATCAAGAAAAAAAAGCACTTGGCTATATCTCGTTTTTCTTTGATGATAAAAAAATGTATGTCTATGGACACTGTGAGGAATTGGGTGTAAGTAAGGATTTTAAAGACACGATCACACCGTACATTCAAGGTATGGCGAAAGCAAAGCCAGATTTAGATATTTTCTCTTATATCTCGATTGGTGGAGAAAAATTAGACTTATCAGAAGAAGAAACTGAAGAAAAGTAAGGATATCGATTTCGATATCCTTTTTTCTTTTGACAAAACGGTGAACAGATATTGTAAGGACATTTATTATGTTAAAATGGGCTTACATAGACATTGGAAAGGTTGTTTACAATGAAAAAATTATCTGTCCTTCTCATGCTTGTCCTCGTGTTTGGAATGGCTGGTTGCTCTCAAAATGGAGAAAGTCATGAGTCCCAGGGTGAAGACCATGTAATCGGTGATATACGTGAGGAAACAGCCTCAATTGATGTGATGCCGTCCTTTTTAGATGATAAGTCTGAGGAATTAGTCACAATATATAAAGCTGCAGCAATGCACAAAGATTTACTCGAAACAATGCCTTGCTATTGTGGTTGTGCTGATTCTGTTGGCCATCGTGATAATTACGATTGCTTTGTCAATGAGAATAAAGGCGATGTAGTTGTATGGGATGATCACGGTACAAAATGTAATGTTTGCCTCGAAATCGCAGCTACAGCCGTGCTCGAATTTTCAAATGGGAAATCACCAAGTGAAATTCGAACTATGATTGACGAAACATATAAAGAAGGCTATGCTAACCCAACACCAACTCCACAGCCTGAAATCTAAAAAAGACGTGTGAAATTCACACGTCTTTTTTGTACTATTCCGCGTAATACATAAACCCAATCGCACCTGGGCCAGTGTGGGTGCTGATCACTGGCGTGGTTTCAACGATATCAACATCTTCATACCCAGTCAGCTTTTTAATGGCCTCTTTTAAATTTGTTGCAAGTTCTATTGCATCAACTTGAGCAATCGCTACACCTTTTATTGTTTTATTACTTACATCTTCAGCGAATTTTTTACTCAAGTATTTAACGATTTGGGCATGGCTTCTTACCTTCGAGACTGGAGTATAGACCCCGTCCTGTAAAGAAGCAATTGGTTTGATGTTCAGTAAAGAACCAATAAATGCCTTGCCTTTTCCAATCCGCCCACCTTTTACAAGGTTTTCTAACGTATCAACGGTTACAAATAAAGTTGAGTTTTCTCTAATTTCATTGATTCGTTTCACGATCTGCTCTTTCGTTTGTCCCGCTTTTGCCATTTTAGCAGCTTCAACAACTTGAAATGCTAAAGCTCTAGAAATGTACATGGAATCAATCACGGTTACATTTGATTCACTTATATTAGCAGCATTCTCAGCAGAAGTAACTGTACCGCTCATCCCACCTGTCATGTGAATGGAGATAATTTCGCTGCCATCACTTCCTAATTGATCATAAAGCTCGACAAAATGCCCAACTGCTGGCTGAGAGCTCTTTGGCAATTCGACAGATTGCTTCATTCTCGCTAAAAATTCTTGTTGAGTGATATCCACCTTGTCTAGAAACGTTTCTCCATCAATCGTGATTGATAAGGGAACAACTTCGATTCCTAGTTCTTTTACTAGATCCTCTGATAAATCTGCTGTAGAATCTGTTACGATTTTTACCTTTGTCATACTTTCACTTCCTACGTCTAGTACAGCTATTATAAAAATAGTTTATCCAAATTTTAACGGGGAATTGCTTACAATTTATACCTAACCAGAATCATAACCACCCGTGAGAACGGGTGGTTTGTTCTGCGGCTGAAAGCCTTCGTTACTGGCCAGCCCTTCAAAGGGCTCTGAAAGTTCGCCAACCGCACTACTTTTCCGGCTAACCCTAAAGGGTTT
>JAPSKD010000095.1 GCA_031177865.1 Bacillus sp. (in: firmicutes)
CGTCAAGCTAGTAAGAACCCTGAAAGATGATCAGGTTGATAGGTCAGAGGTGGAAGCGCGGTAACGTGTGGAGCTGACTGATACTAATCGTTCGAGGACTTAACCAATTTTAAGGTGAACTCGTTTTTACAAACTTCTTCTGATTATCTAGTTTTGAGGGAATAATACCTCAAAAACAGTCTGGTAATAATGGCGAGAAGGTCACACCCGTTCCCATACCGAACACGGAAGTTAAGCTTCTCAGCGCCGATGGTAGTTGGGACGAAAGTCCCTGTGAGAGTAGGACGTTGCCAGGCAAACGAAGCACAACCTAATTTGGGTTGTGCTTTTTTGCATTGTCCAGGACAAATAGGGTGAGAAGAACAATAGAAGGTGATCGTGCCCGCTTGGGAGCATTTTTATAGAAAATGGTAACGAATAGCAGCTAATCATGCCCGCACGGCGTCGTTTTTAGTTAAAACAGTATCGATTAGACCTCCCCATCCCCATAAGTTACTTTTTCTTAAAATACTAACTCATTAAGTACTCATAAATCAAAAACGGTCCCTTCTTCAAGGTGATATCTAAAAAGGTTTTTATAAATGGATAATCACGGTTTGGCATCATTTTGGTTATTTCACTCCACCACTCTGTTTCATATCTAGCAATCATACTTAGATTATAAAGTAAGAGGTAATGAACCATCAGTTCAGGAAACAGAAAAAGATTTTCCTTCTTAAGTGGCAGTACGAAAGCACTGCTTTCTAGATTAAATTTAATTGGTGATATTCCTGTAAACATCCTTTTATCGTATTGAAACATGAGTCCTTCACTTGAAAATTCAATCTGATTCCCAGACTTTGTCGTGAGAAACTCCTTCAATCTCTCTTCTGTCATATGATAATGATCCAATATTTTTTCTGGTACTACCAATTTCCCATGCTGAGTATATACGGGCGTAAA
The DNA here is from genome assembly GCA_031177865.1 of Bacillus sp. (in: firmicutes). Classification (GTDB taxonomy): domain Bacteria; phylum Bacillota; class Bacilli; order Bacillales; family Cytobacillaceae; genus Neobacillus. Next base: position 943 of record JAPSKD010000095.1, read on the forward strand.
CGTGCTTTTTGACTCATGTACTATAAACAAATCATCCAACTCGGGAATGAGCTCAAGCAGCTCTTCCATCGTGATTTTATCGCCTTCCAATTGTTTCATGTGGAACATTTTTTCTGACATAAAAGGAAAAAGTCCATTTTTTTGAAACTTTACTTCATCTTGAAAAAATTGATAGTTTTGCTTTTTTCTTTTCCTTGTTGAGACACCGTGAGCTAAAACGGAAGTGGTTTCCGGATAAGCCGGATCCACCGTTAAGATACATGCTTTAATTAAATGTACAAGACCATAAAAAAGCAGAATTGGTTTTAGGATTAGCGGTGAGTTTTCAGCTTGTTGATAATAAATTTGCCCATGCTCGAGATAATATAAAAAGGCATAGCAGTTTTCATAGCTCTTTTGTTCAGGGTTATCAATATTCCACTTTTTATAATGGTTTTTTAAATATAACTGGCAATGCTCTGCAGAGAAAAAACTTGCATAGCTTTTCCAGCCCTTATAGTCTGCTGCCAATGGTAATCACCTTTTTCAGAAAAATTAGACTAAATCGTTCTCCTTGACAGTATTTTGTCCAATTGATAACCTACAATTAAAAAATTTTTTCCTGGAGGCCATAAAAATGTGGGAGAGTAAATTTTCAAAAGAAGGTTTAACGTTTGATGATGTCTTATTAATTCCTGGTAAATCGGAAGTACTACCGCGTGATGTAAGTCTTCAAGTAGAATTATCGCCAATGGTAAAGTTAAACATCCCAATCATAAGTGCCGGGATGGATACAGTAACGGAAGCCGAAATGGCAATTTCAATGGCTCGCCAGGGTGGTTTAGGAATAATTCATAAAAATATGACGATTGAACAGCAAGCTGAACAGGTCGAGAAAGTGAAGAGATCAGAGAGCGGGGTTATTACAGATCCATTTTACCTTACTCCAGAGCATCAGGTGTTTGATGCTGAACATTTAATGGGCAAATATCGAATTTCAGGTGTACCGATTGTCAATAATCTTGATGAGCAAAAACTTGTAGGGATTATCACCAATCGTGATTTACGTTTTATTCAAGATTACTCTTTTAAAATCTCTGATGTCATGACAAAAGAAAACCTTGTTACAGCGCCAGTAGGAACCACATTAAAAGAGGCTGAAAAAATTCTTCAAAAATATAAAATAGAAAAACTCCCGCTAGTTGACAATCAAGGTGTCTTAAAAGGGTTAATCACCATAAAGGATATCGAGAAAGTGATTGAGTTTCCAAACTCAGCAAAGGATAAGCAGGGTCGTTTATTAGCTGGTGCAGCAGTCGGGGTAACAAAGGATACAATGCTCCGGGTTGAGAAGCTGGTAAAAGCAAATGTCGATGTCATTGTTGTCGATACTGCTCATGGCCATTCAAAGGGTGTACTTGATACCGTTAAGGAAATAAGAGGTCAATATCCTGATTTAACCATCATCGCTGGTAATGTGGCTACTGCTGAAGCGACAAAGGATTTAATTGAAGCAGGTGCTGACGTGGTAAAGGTCGGAATTGGGCCTGGTTCCATTTGTACGACCCGTGTAGTAGCAGGAGTAGGCGTACCACAGATTACCGCTGTATATGATTGTGCTACAGAGGCCAGGAAGCACGGCAGAACCATTATTGCTGATGGCGGCATTAAATATTCAGGCGATATCGTGAAGGCACTTGCTGCAGGCGGCCACGCCGTTATGCTGGGAAGTATGCTCGCAGGTGTTACAGAAAGTCCAGGAGAAACAGAAATTTTCCAAGGACGCCGTTTTAAGGTTTATCGTGGTATGGGGTCCGTTGCAGCAATGGAAAAGGGCTCAAAGGATCGTTATTTCCAGGAAGATAATAAGAAGTTTGTTCCGGAGGGAATTGAAGGGCGCCTGCCTTATAAAGGACCTTTAGCTGAAACTATTTATCAACTAATCGGCGGTTTACGTTCAGGGATGGGCTATTGTGGAACAAAAGACCTAGAAGAGTTAAGAAATAATGCACAATTCATTAAGATGACTGGGGCAGGTCTAAGGGAAAGCCATCCTCATGACGTTCAAATTACAAAAGAGGCACCAAATTACTCATTATCTTAATGAAAAAACAGAGAAGCACTGACTTCTCTGTCTTTTTTTTGTAAAAAGATAGTCCTATCCTCTGTCTATGATTTGAACCACAGTTATGATAAAATAACCAAAGTGTATAAAATCGTTGGAGGGTATTATTGTGAATAGAATTTTTTATCGGAAACTTATTGCCAGTTCCTTGGCGATGATTATGTTTTTTAGCCTTTTTGCAGGCATAAATAAAGCAGAGGCAGAAACAGCATTAGATGTTAATGCATCCGGAGCTATATTGGTTGATGCAGATACGGGTATGATTCTGTACGAAAAGAATTCTGAAACCGCTCTGGGAATTGCAAGCATGACTAAAATGATGACAGAATACTTACTTTTAGAAGCAGTAAAAGAAGGGAAAGTGAAATGGGACCAAGAGTATGCAGTTTCTCCTGCGCTTTCTAAAATGTCTCATGACAATAGTTTAAGTAATGTTTTTTTACGTGTTGAAGCAAAATATAAGGTAGAAGATTTGTATGCGGCAATGGCAATTGAATCTGCTAATGCAGCTACCCTTGCTATCGCTGAAATTGTTGGCGGATCCGAGGCCAAATTTGTAGAGATGATGAATCAAAAGGCAGCAGAACTTGGTCTGGAGAAATATAAGTTTGTAAACTCTACAGGTTTAAATAATCGTGATATGTTAAAACACTTTCCAGAAGTGGTTGGGGACCCTGACGAGGAAAATATAATGTCTGCAAAAGATGTTGCAATCTTAGCATCTCGCTTATTACACGATTTCCCAGAGGTTTTGGAAACATCTAGCATACCAGAAAAGATTTTTGCAAAGGGCACGGAAGATGAATTTGTAATGGACAACTGGAACTGGATGTTAGAAGGATACGAAGAAATCGCAGATAAATATCCTAATTATCAACAATTTGTATATGATGGTTTAGATGGTTTAAAGACTGGTTCCACTCCTTTTGCAGGGTACAATTTTACTGGTACAGCTATTAGAGATGGTCAAAGATTTATATCGGTTGTTATGAATACTGGTTCTCAAACCGAACGTTTCAGAGAAACTAGAAAGATTCTTGATTTCGCTTTTAATAATTTTAAAAGAGAAGAAATTATTCCAAAACATGATCAAGTTAAAGGGAAAAAGACTTTACCTGTAATCAAAGGTAAAGAAGATCAAGTGAAAGTTTATACAAAAGATGCCGTTAACATGGTTGTTAAAAACGGGGAAAAGGATAATTTCAAGACCACCTTAACATTAGATAAAAAGAAGGTTAATAAACAGGGTGAACTTACGGCACCTATTAAAAAGGGCGATAAAGTCGGAACGTTAACCATTCAACCGAAAGAGGCTGGAAATTTGGCATTTTTAACGAAAGAAGGTCAGATAACGGTTGATGTCATTGCGGCGGAAGATGTTGAGAAGGCAAATTGGTTTGTTTTAATGATGAGAGGAATCGGCGGATTCTTTGGAGATCTTTGGGGAGGCATTTCTTCCACCGTTAAAGGCTGGTTTTAAAAGTTAGGAAATATTTAACAAAAGGATTCTTGTCTTGACAGGAATCCTTTTTTGTTGCTTTAATGATTTTATGGAAACAATCTAATTCCGAATGGATTAACAATATTTCCTAAATTTATACGTTAATTTTTTGTAATATTTATAAAAATGGAACTTACAAGGGGGATTTTCAATGAAAACAGGTACGGACCGAGTTAAACGTGGTATGGCCGAAATGCAAAAGGGCGGCGTTATTATGGACGTTGTTAATGCGGAGCAGGCAAGAATTGCTGAAGAGGCTGGTGCGGTTGCGGTAATGGCTTTAGAGCGTGTACCATCTGACATTCGTGCAGCTGGCGGTGTAGCTCGAATGGCTGACCCAAGGATTATTGAAGAAGTATTGAATGCAGTATCAATCCCTGTAATGGCTAAAGCAAGAATCGGCCATATTGTTGAAGCACGTGTGCTTGAAGCAATGGGTGTTGACTATATTGATGAGAGTGAAGTTTTGACTCCAGCAGATGAAGAGTATCATTTATATAAAAGTGATTTTACTGTTCCGTTTGTTTGCGGCTGCCGCGACCTTGGTGAGGCTGCCCGCAGGATTGGCGAAGGTGCTTCAATGCTTCGTACAAAAGGTGAACCTGGAACAGGAAACATCGTTGAAGCAGTACGCCATATGCGCAAAGTAAATGGACAAGTTCGTAAAGTAGTAGGAATGAATGAAGATGAGCTTATGACAGAAGCAAAACTATTAGGAGCTCCATTCGAATTACTTCTTGAAATTAAACGACTTGGCCGCCTTCCTGTTGTTAACTTTGCTGCCGGCGGTGTTGCAACTCCTGCTGATGCTGCATTGATGATGCAATTAGGTGCAGATGGTGTATTTGTAGGATCAGGTATTTTCAAATCAGAAAACCCTGCTAAGTTTGCTAGAGCAATTGTAGAAGCTACTACTCATTACCAAGACTACAAATTAATCGCAGAGCTTTCTAAAGAATTAGGAGCACCAATGAAGGGCATTGAAATTTCATCATTGTCCCCTGAAAATCGTATGCAGGAACGTGGTTGGTAAAAAGAAAAGCGGAAGCGCCTTGGGCAGGCCTGACAGGCATAAGACAGGCGATGCGGAAGGCGCTTTTTGCCTTCTGCAGCGAATGGCTTATGACCCCGAGGGGCTAGGCGCTGGAGCTGGACAGTTATCAAAGTTTTCAAACCAAAAGGAGTCTTTATTATGGTCAAAGTAGGAGTACTTGCCTTACAAGGCGCCGTTCGTGAACATATTCGTTCTGTAGAGGAATGTGGTGCAGAAGGAATCGCCATTAAGAAGGTAGAACAGTTGAAAGAAGTAGATGGCCTCATCCTTCCTGGCGGTGAAAGCACGGCAATGAGAAGGTTGATTGATAAATATGGATTTATGGATGCATTAAAGGAATTTGCTGCAGAAGGTAAACCGATGTTTGGTACATGTGCAGGTCTCATTCTTTTAGCCAAAAACCTTGTTGGACATGAGCCTCATATCGGTGTGATGGACATTACGGTTGAACGCAATTCCTTTGGCCGTCAGGTTGATAGCTTCGAGGCAGACCTCGCCATTAAGGATGTAGCCGACAACTTTCCTGCAGTCTTTATCCGTGCGCCGCACATTGTTGAAGCAGGAGCCGAGGTGGAGATACTTGCAAAGCATAACGACCGCATTGTAGCTGCTCGAGAAGGACAGTTCCTTGGGTGTTCGTTCCATCCTGAATTAACAAATAGCCATGACATTACGGCTTACTTTGTTGAAATGGTAAAGGAAGTAAAAGCAAAACAATTTGTATAATGTGATTGCAATTGGTGGATAATTATAGTAAATTAATTTCAATAAATAAATATGTTAAAGCAATGAGAGGAACTAGTAACAGGAAGTTCATTCTAAAGAGAGCCGGTGGCTGGTGTGAATCGGTGTTTGAAGCTTGTGAATCCCTCCTCGAGCAAGGTATGGAACGCCCACTTAAGGGTCAGTAAGTACTTTCGGTAAAAACCGTTAATTTTTTTCGAGGTGGACAGACTAAATCTGTCAACCAGGGTGGTAACGCGGGTAACTCTCGTCCCTGTTTTTGGGGACGGGAGTTTTTTGTATTTATTTAGTGAACCTAGCTGCAGCGCCTGTGCAAGGCGCTTACGCTTTATATTTTAGTTAGGAGTGGTAAGTATGTTAGACATTAAATTATTAAGAGCTAATTTTGCAGAAGTAAAAGAAAAACTTCAGCACCGTGGTGAAGATTTAACAGACCTCGGTAAATTTGAGGATTTAGATCAGCGCAGACGCGATTTAATCGTTGAGGCAGAACAATTAAAAAGCAAACGTAATGAGGTTTCCCAGCAGGTTGCCGCTTTAAAGCGTGAAAAGGCCAATGCTGACCATCTTATTTTGGAAATGCGTGAGGTGGGTGACAGGATCAAAGTACTGGATGAGGAGCTCCGCAGTGTCGAGGAAACACTCGACTTGCTATTAATGAGCATTCCAAACATTCCCCATGAAAGTGTTCCAATTGGTGAATCAGAGGAAGAGAACGTAGAAATTAGAAAATGGGGTCAAGTTCGAGACTTTGAATTTGAGGCGAAGCCTCACTGGGATATTGCCGACCAGTTAGGTATCCTTGACTTTGAACGTGCGGGCAAGGTTACAGGCAGCCGTTTCGTGTTTTATAAAGGCCTTGGAGCCCGCTTAGAGCGTGCACTGATGAACTTTATGCTTGACCTGCATGTAGATGAGCATGGCTACAAAGAAATATTACCGCCATATATGGTTAACCGCGCAAGCATGACAGGTACAGGTCAACTTCCTAAATTTGAAGAAGATGCGTTTTTAATTGAAAGCGAAGATTATTTCTTAATTCCAACTGCAGAGGTGCCTGTCACCAATCTCCACCGTGATGAAATATTAAGCGGGGATGAGCTTCCAATCCGCTTTGCCGCATACAGTGCATGTTTCCGTTCTGAAGCGGGTTCTGCGGGGCGGGACACTCGTGGATTAATTCGCCAGCACCAATTCAATAAAGTTGAGCTTGTGAAGTTTGTTAAGCCAGAAGATTCTTACGATGAACTTGAGAAGCTTACGAATGACGCAGAGCGCGTGCTTCAATTACTGGAATTACCTTATCGTGTGTTAAGCATGTGTACGGGTGACCTAGGCTTTACTGCGGCAAAAAAATACGATATTGAGGTATGGATTCCGAGCTATGGAACATATCGTGAGATTTCTTCTTGCAGTAACTTTGAAGCATTCCAAGCGCGTCGTGCTAATATTCGCTTCCGCCGTGACCCGAAAGCGAAACCTGAACATGTTCATACTTTAAATGGATCTGGTCTAGCAATTGGAAGAACAGTTGCAGCTATCTTGGAAAATTACCAACAGGCCGACAGAAGTGTGGTAATTCCTAAGGTGTTACGTCCATATATGGGGAATAAAGAAGTTATCGTACCAGAATAAAAAATAATTAATCATGTGTTGACAGGGATAGTAAGAATGTGATATTCTTTCTCTTGTCGATACGGAGGAATACCCAAGTCCGGCTGAAGGGATCGGTCTTGAAAACCGACAGGCGGGTTAAACCGCGCGGGGGTTCGAATCCCTCTTCCTCCGCCATCTATTTTATAATAATCGCGCATAAAACTGGAGATAAAATCCGTCCAAGCAATTGGGCGGATTTTTTATGTATTTTTATTACTAATATATATAAAAGAAGCACATATTGGATTAACCAATATGTGCTTTTGTTATATTTAAGATTTCTTTTAGTCGCTCATCAACTTCATGACAAACTCTTTTCGCATCTTCTGGCCTTTTGACAACATCAGTGTTATCCATATCTATAATTAAAACATCGCTGGCGTTATAGTGATTAATAACCCACTCATCATAGCCCTTCCATACTTCAAAGTAGTATTCCTTTAGTTCAGGGTTAATTTCAAAGCTTCTGCCGCGTGCCATGATTCGATCAATTACCGTTTCAAAGGAACCTTTTAGATAAACCATTAAATCAGGGGCCTTTTTTGGAAGCTCATTTAATTCTTCCATCATGTTCTCAACAAGGTCTTCATATATTTTAAATTCAAGGTCAGAAATTCTGCCAAGATTTTTGTTCACATAGGCAAAGTACCAATCCTCGTAAATGGAGCGGTCCTGAATCGTGTAAATAGGGTCTTTCCAGCTTACACAATCCTTTACTGTTTTAAAGCGTTTATTTAAGAAAAACAATTGTAAGAGAAATGGGATTCTTCTTGCATCTAGTTCTTCTGGAGTTAGTTCATAATAGAGTGGAAGAATTGGATTATTATCAACAGTCTCATAAAAAACCTTACTATCAATCCCGCTACTTCGAAAATGTGCATTTAATGTATCAGCCACACTTGTCTTACCTAGACCTATCATACCACCAATAACGATACTCACTTACATCCCCCAATTCTTATCGTGTGTTTGTCGTGCTGCTTTTCTTTAATGAGCCTATAAGTTTTTCAATTATAAAATTTAAATCATCTTCATTTTTCACAAAATCTAATTCATCACCATTAAAGCGAAGAACAGGAATGTCTGGATGTGATTGCTCAAAGCGCGTTATGGTTTGTTCATAGTCAAGCGATAGCTGTTCTAAATATAGGGGACTGATATTTTTCTCTACCTCGCGTCCTCGGATTTTAATTCGCTTTAGAAGAGTATCTAAACTTGCATTTAGATAGATAATAACATTTGGCTTTGGCATGTCTTCCGTTAGGAGCTGATATATCTTATAGTATTTTTGGTATTCATCGGGGTTTAAACTCCTCTGGGCAAAAATTAAGTTCTTTAAAATATGATAATCTGCTACAACAGCATGACTTTTACTTAAGTAGTGGGTATTTATATCCCCTAATTGCTTATAGCGGTTGCAAAGAAAAAACATTTCCGTCTGGAAACTCCACTCTTCAATGTTGTCGTAAAATTTCCCCAAAAATGGATTTTCATCGACAATCTCTTTTAATAAAGCAAAATTAAATTGATCTGAAATGGCTTTTGCGAGAGATGTCTTACCTACACCAATCGGCCCTTCAACGGTAATAAAGGGAGTATACCCCATTTGATGATCCTCCTTCTCCAACTGCCTGCAAATTCTATGTTTAACCAGCGAAAACTGGAAACTTTTTTCTAACGTTCTTAATGGCACAAATAATATATTATCATAATCTGACACAGGAAGGGATATGGAAATTGTTGAAGAAGAAATTTTAATGTCGAATATATGAAAAAACTGCCGAAAAACGGCAGTTTATGTTATGAAAGTATATTAACCTCTTTTTACCACATTGAAATTCTCAACAATTAATAGCCAATTTTGAGGAAATGCCAAGCCAAGCTTCCAATAACTCATCCCTCTAATACCTAATTCTTTTATCAAATTAAACTTTGCCTGGATGGAACGGGCATCCTCGAACCAAACTTCATGCTGCTTTCCATCTGCTGCAGTGTATCGGAAGAACGGTGCCTGTGCTTTTGTATCATACTGAATAGGAACGTTGTTTGCAGCAGCAAGTTCAATTGCTTGCTGCGGGCTGACCGCTCTTGCTATAGAACCTTGCACAAAAGGAAGTGTCCAGTCATATCCATATAAATTCTGACCCATTAAGATTTTATTTGGAGGCATTTCTGTAAGTGCATATTCTAAAACCCTCCGAACCTGATCGATAGGCGATACGGCCATGGCAGGGCCGCCGCTATAGCCCCATTCATAGGTCATAATCACAACAAAATCCGCTATTTGACCATGAGCCCTGTAATCATGTGCTTCGTACCATTTCCCTTTTTGTGTAGCACTTGTTTTCGGGGCTAGGGCTGTACTCATAAGCCAGCCTTCACTAGTAAACCGAGTCTTTGCCTTTCTTAAAAAGCGATTATAGGCTTCACGATCGGCGGGACGTAAGAATTCGAAATCAAAATGAATATCCCTAAATCCATATTTTTTTGCAGTGGCTACTATATTGTTTAAGAAGCGATCTTGTATGGGAATATCATTTAATAAAATTCGTCCCAGTTCGTCACTAAATTGATCGTTTTCTTGATTATCTACTACCATCATCAATGTATTTCGATTAGCCCTTGCGATGGCTGGGAAATTATTTAGTAACGGTTCTCTAAGTGAACCATCACGAAGTGCATGAAAGCTAAATGGTGCTAAGTAAGTTAAATAGGGAGCAGCCTCACGTGCGCTCGTTTCTAATATTGGAGCAACAGAGGTGCCGCGGGGCTCAACATAGGCATTGAATTCTGCTCTTCTTTTTGGTGCCTGAGGGATATATAGGCGAAAGCCTACATAGAGCTGCTGGTTTAATGAAATACGATTAACCGAGGCAATTTGTTGATAAGGAACACCTGTTTTTTGCCCGATCGACCATAGACTGTCTCCTGGCTGTACATAATAAAAACTGCCAACAATCGGAATCACCATTGCCTGACCGACGACAAGATTATTTGGATTAGGGATGTCATTAGCATCAACAATATCATTCACTGTTGTATTGTATGCCCTTGCAATGGTTGTTAACGATTCATTTGCTTTCACAACATGAATTTGCATATTCTTCCCCTCCTAAGCAAGAACGCTACATCTATTCTATGAGTGAGATGATCAATTCATGATATAATGGGGAAAATTATCAACGAGTCCAAAAGATTATATAAGGCGGTAACCCTCATGATGATAGATGACTTTTCAGATGAATATTATATGAAAGAAGCGATAAAGGAAGCAAGAAAGGCAGAAGCACTGCTCGAGGTTCCGATTGGAGCCATTGTCGTGATAGATGGGAAAATTATTTCCCGAGCACATAATTTACGTGAAAGTAAACAAAGTGCGGTTGCCCATGCTGAAATTTTGGCTATTGAACAAGCTTGTCAGCTAGTTGGCTCATGGCGGCTGGAGAACGCGATTCTTTATGTCACACTTGAGCCCTGTGCGATGTGCTCGGGTGCGATTATTTTATCAAGAGTCAAGAGAGTGGTTTATGGTGCTACAGATCCAAAGGGAGGCTGTGCGGGAACATTCATGAACCTCCTGCAGGATGAACGTTTCAATCATCAAAGTGAAGTAACGAGCGGTGTCTTAGAGGAAGAGTGTGGTCAGTTATTATCAGACTTTTTTCGTCAGCTTCGTGAAAAAAGAAAAATAGCCAAAAAACAATCCTTACAGTAATTTACAATTGATAAAGATTGATTTTTTCCTCAAAAGTTAGTATACTAAAAAAGCGTCAGATAAAGACGCCTAAAAATTTGTTATCAACTTTGCCGTGCTAGGCGGGGAGGTAGCGGTGCCCTGTACTCGCAATCCGCTCTAGCGAGGCTGAATCCCTTCCCGAGGCTGGTATCCTGTAGGGTCCGCCTTAAGTAAGTGGTGTTGACGCCCGGGTCCTGCGCAATGGGAATCCATGAACCATGTCAGGTCCGGAAGGAAGCAGCATTAAGTGGAAGCTCCCATGTGCCGCAGGGTGGCCTGGGCCGAGCTAACTGCTTAAGCAGCGCCTATGGGTGCGAAGTCGACGGAAGGTGCACGGCAGTTTATAATGTAAAAACAACTCATTTCGAATACGAGATGAGTTTTTTTGTATTCTCTTTGATAAATAGAAAAAAGATAAGTTATAATGATTAGGATAGAATTTTTTGAAGGGGGCGATGTTTTTGGCTTATCAGGCTTTATATCGTGTTTGGCGTCCTCAGCAATTTATTGATGTAGTAGGACAAGAACATGTTACGAAAACATTGCAAAATGCCCTGCTTCAACAAAAAATTTCCCATGCCTATTTATTTAACGGGCCGCGAGGAACAGGTAAAACCAGTGCAGCAAAAATATTAGCTAAAGCGGTAAATTGTGAACGGGCACCAGTTTCTGAACCCTGCAATGAATGTGCGGCATGCAAGGGGATTACCAATGGAACAATATCAGATGTGCTTGAATTTGATGCAGCATCAAACTCCAGAGTGGAGGAAATGCGGGATGTTCTTGATAAAGTAAAGTTCGCTCCAACCGCTGTTAACTACAAGGTCTATATTATTGATGAAGTGCATATGCTATCCATTAGTGCGTTTAATGCGTTGTTAAAAACCTTAGAGGAGCCACCGAAGCATGTAATCTTCATTTTAGCCACGACCGAGCCGCATAAAATACCCTTAACGATTATCTCTAGGTGTCAACGATTTGATTTTAGACGGATTACAGCACAATCAATAGTAAATAGAATGAAATTAATCGTTGAGGAAACAGGCGTTCAGTGTGAAGAAGATGCCTTAAAAATGATTGCTAGAGCGGCTGAAGGTGGTATGCGTGACGCTTTAAGTCTTTTAGACCAAGCTATCTCTTTTAGTCAGGATGTAGTAACGGTAGAAGATGCATTAACGGTCACAGGCTCTGTTTCTCAAGGATTCTTAAATAAGCTTGCAAAAGCTGTCTTGGAACAGGATGTAGCCAGTGGATTAGAAGCATTAGAGGAATTGTTGTTTCACGGGAAAGACCCGTCAAGATTTATTGAGGACTTTATATTATATTATCGAGATATGCTGCTATACAAAACAGCACCAAACCTTGAAGAATCATTAGATAGGGTCTTGCTGGATGAGGAGTTCCGTCAAATCGCTGAGACTGTTTCTTACGATCAGATTTATCAGCTCATTGATTTATTAAATAAAACTCAACAAGATATGCGATGGACCAACCATCCAAGAATCTTTCTGGAAGTTGCGATTGTTAAGCTGTGTCAAACGGAAGCTAAGCAGATAGAGCAAATGCCTGCTGGACAGATAGCTCAGTTGCTAAAAAAAATTGAACAGCTTGAGCATGAATTACAACACTTAAAAACAAATGGTTCCGTTGTTGTACAAGAAGCAGCGCCGCAGGCAGTGCAAAAGCCTTCACAAAGAAGTTCAAGAAAAGGGTTCCAGCCTGCAGTTGGAAGAATAAATGAAGTATTAAAGAATGCAACAAAGAATGATTTAAATCATATTAAAAGCAAATGGGGCGAAATGAGAGGAAGGCTAATGAAATCTCATGCTGCACTATTGAATGAAGCGGAGCCAGTGGCTGCTTCAGTCGATGCTTTTATTTTAAAATTTAAACATGAAATTCACTGCCAAATGGCAATGGATAATAATCGTTTTGTCGAGACGATTACTTTTGCTCTACAAGAATTAACAGGAAATAGATACCTCGTGCTAGGAGTGCCTGAAGAACAATGGCTATCTATTCGAGAAAACTTTTTAAGCACACAGCATCATGTCGAGGGAGAAGTTTCTGGATCCAAACAGGAAGAAGAGCCACATATAGCAGAGGCAAAAAACTTGTTTGGTGCTGAGTTTGTAGAAATTATTGACTAATTAATTGGAGGTTGACAGGTTATGCGTGGTGGAATGGGTAATATGCAAAATATGATGAAACAAATGCAAAAAATGCAAAAGAAAATGGCTGAAGCTCAAGAAGAATTAGGTCAACAAAAAATTGAAGGAACAGCAGGCGGCGGTATGGTGACTGTTATTGTGACAGGACACAAAGAAGTGGTGGATGTTCAAATCAAACCTGAAGCCGTCGATCCTGACGATATCGAAATGCTCCAAGATCTTGTCTTGGCGGCAACGAATGACGCACTGAAAAAAGTAGAAGAGCTCACAAACAATACAATGGGCCAATTTACAAAAGGCATGAATCTGCCTTTTTAAATAATGAAGATCGAGCATATGCGCCTTTTTAAAGGCGCATATGCTTTTCTAGGAGAGGAATAATAGATAATGCATTATCCAGAACCGATTTCAAAGTTAATTGACAGTTTTATGAAGCTGCCCGGCATCGGGCCAAAAACGGCTGCTCGTTTGGCTTTTTATGTATTAAGTATGAAAGAAGATACTGTGCTGGATTTTGCCAAGGCACTTGTAAATGCCAAACGGAATTTAACCTATTGCTCTGTCTGTGGTCATATTACAGATCAAGATCCATGTTATATATGTGAAGACCAACGACGCGATAAAAGTACCATATGTGTTGTTCAAGATCCAAAGGATGTCATTGCAATGGAGAAAATGAAGGAATTCAATGGTATGTACCATGTATTGCACGGTGCCATTTCACCTATGGACGGGATAGGACCTGAAGATATTAATATTCCGGATTTATTAAAGCGTCTCCACGATGAAACCGTACAGGAAGTTATTCTAGCGACAAATCCAAATATCGAAGGTGAGGCAACGGCAATGTATATCTCCCGTTTGCTCAAACCATCAGGGATTAAGATTACTCGAATCGCACATGGCCTCCCAGTCGGCGGAGACCTAGAATATGCAGATGAAGTTACATTATCCAAAGCTCTTGAGGGAAGAAGAGAACTTTAATAAAGGGCTGTGTTAGTGATTTTGCAACTCTGTTGATTGGAGCAGAAGGCACGAAGACTCCTGTGGGAGGACGGGGCAGGGGAGACCCCGCAGGCGCTTTAGCGCCGAGGAGGCTCCCGGACCGCCTGCGGAAAGCGAAGTGCCTGGAGCGTAAATCAACAGACTAATTTAACCACAGCCGATAAAAAGCAGAATACCGGGGGAATAACGATGTTTTTCCAGCGTAAAGGGTGGCTGCGGAAAGAGTTTGATCAAAAACTTTTAACTCAGTTACAAGAGTATAAAGAACAATGGCAGAAACAAAAACAATTACTCGACAAAAGCTTTGACCCTTCAGAAGAAGCAATATGCCAGACAAAAATCGCCCAAGTAAAGTACTTGTTTCTATTAAGAGAAGCAAAAGAAAGAAATGTAAGTATTAAAAGGAAATGATAAAGCTATCCCTATTCAAGGTCTATTCTTTATAACTTGTACATATGTTGTTATAAAAGATGTTGAAGGGGGATAGTTTTTTTGGAACCAATAATGATTATTGCGATATCAGCCGGGCTCATACTTATTCTTTTGTTTGCTGGGGCTCCCTTTAAGCCAGCTAGGTTTATTGGTCAAGCTGTTGTAAAGTTATTGATCGGCGCACTATTATTATTCTTCTTAAATACCGCAGGCAATAGTTTTGGTATCCACGTACCAATTAATTTTGCGACATCAGCTGTATCTGGTTTTCTTGGGATACCAGGGTTAGTAGCGTTGGCTGCCATTCAAAAATTTATTATTTGATTAGAATGAACCGCTGAAAAACAGCGGTTTTTATTATTTGAAAAAAACTATTGACCAATCTAATAATGTACTGTAATATATTAAAAGTCGTCACAAACGACAAAGCAATACTGTAAAAAAGTTATTGATATTAATAACTTAAATATGGTATATTAATAAAGTCGCTTACGAGCGATAGAGAAAATTGCTCCTTGAAAACTAAACAAGCAAGAACGTCAACAAACAATTTTTTAGCTTTTACTAAAAAGCTAAGCCAACGTAACTTTTATGAGCTATATCAACTTTCTTGGAGAGTTTGATCCTGGCTCAGGACGAACGCTGGCGGCGTGCCTAATACATGCAAGTCGAGCGAATCTTAAGGTGCTTGCACCTTTT
>JAPSKD010000463.1 GCA_031177865.1 Bacillus sp. (in: firmicutes)
TTTACTTGAAAGATTGAAGAATAAGTTAGACCAAGAACGTTATACAAGTAATCAGAACTTAAAAGTCAGCAAATTTTTAGAAATGACGTCTAGAAATGAGGATGTTTTAAAAGCACAAAAATATGTACAAACCCATCTTTGCGAAAAGATTTCTTTGACAGAAGTAGCTGCCCATTTACATTTAAATTCTAGTTATTTCAGTAGGATGTACAAGAAAGAAACGGGAGAAGGATTTGTTGAATATGTGACAAGGCTCAAAATGGAAAAAGCAATAGAATTACTAAATCAATCGATAAAGTCAGTAGAACAGATTGCATATGAGTTAGGCTTTGAAAGTAAAAGTTATTTTCTAAAAATATTTAAAAGGTTTTATGGGTTATCCCCGAAATCATATAAACATAAAGATAATGTATCTGTATGATGTTCTCTTAATAAAAATTATGTAGGGAGGGATTTTTACATGATGAACTTTGAATTAACAGATGAGCAGAAAAGTGTAAAGGAAATGGTAAGAAAATTTGTCGATAAGGAAATCATTCCAAATATTCAGGAGTGGGATCGCCAAGGTCATTTCGAACCTGCGGTTTTGAAAAAATTGGCAGATTTACAAGTAATGGGTGTTTGTATTCATGAGGAGTATGGAGGGGCCGGCATGGATTATAATACACTAGCCATTGTATGTGAAGAATTGGAACGGGGAGATACTGCCTATCGTACAGCCATTTCTGTGCATACAGGATTAAATAGTATGACAATACTGCAATGGGGAACTGAGGAACAAAAACAAAAGTATTTAGTCCCTCAAGCACAAGGCCGTAAAATTGGTGCTTTTGGATTGACAGAACCGAATGCGGGGTCTGACGTTGCGGCGATGAATACAACAGCTGCTAGAAACGGGGACTACTATGTTCTTAATGGCTCCAAAACATGGATTTCTCTTTGTGATGTTGCTGACCATTTCTTAATTTTTTCCAAGACAGATCACGATATTGGGCATAAAGGAATCACTGCCTTTATCGTTGAACGCAGTTTTGCAGGAGTTGAAACGAAGGCCATCAAAGGTAAGTTGGGTATTCGTGCTGGAAATACCGGTGAAGTATTTTTAACAGATGTAAAGGTTCCTGTTGAGAACAGATTGGGTGAAGAGGGTGAAGGGTTTAAAATTGCCATGGCTGCTTTAGATAATGGCCGTTTTACAGTCGCCGCAGGAGCAGTTGGTTTAATAGAAGCCAGCCTTGAAGCTAGTCTAAAGTATTGCCATGAACGGAAAACATTTGGCAAAGAGATTGGAAAACACCAGCTTGTACAACAAATGATTGCAAAAATGAGCGCAAATCTTGAAATTTCCAGACTGCTGGTTTTTAAAGCCGGTTGGTTAAAAAACCAGGGTAAACGAAATACAAAAGAAACGTCACTCGCTAAGTGGATTTCATGTAATGCTGCATTTGAGGCAGCAAATGATGCTGTTCAAATCCATGGTGCTTATGGTTATTCCGATGAATACCCAGTTGAGCGCTTTTTGCGGAACTCTAAAGCTCCGGTGATTTATGAAGGCACAAGAGAAATCCATACGATTATGCAAGGTGAGTATGCTTTAGGTTATAAGATAGATAAACCGCTACGTAAACAATTACCTTCATGGCCATTTGAACAAGTTTCCATCAGAAATTAATTGAAGGATATAAATGAGCAATGAAAAAATAGAAATAGTTTACAAAGGTGGAACACTCTACTATAATAGCCTTTATAACAATAAAATGAATACTAGACAAATAGGTTTCTTAAATGATCTGATAGGATTATTTGAGACTAAGAGGGAAGTTGGTGTAAATCCAACACGGTCCCGCCACTGTAAGCGAGAAGGAAGGTTAGCAAATATCCACTGTGTTTTTTAACATGGGAAGGGATAACCAACCGTTGATTCGCAAGTCAGGAGACCTGCCTATTATATTTTTTAAGCTTCCTCGAGGAAAGGAATGTTTAAAGTGCAGGTAATCCATTATTTAAATATTTTTTATTTATTATGACGATTGCAAGTTATCATGCTGTCCACAAGACAAAGTATTATAAAACTGCCTTTTTACTCTACGCTTTCCTCTGGAACAGCGTTTTTTTGTGTGTTCAAAAATAGAAGGAGGAAATTAGTGATGAAAGAGATTGTTAAAAAGTGGGGTCTATTCGGTATCGTTCTTTTGTTAAGCATGGCTATTATTGTAGGCTGTGGTACACAGGAACAGAACAATCAAGATAAAGCCGTTGCTACTCAAAACGACAAGACAAATAAAGAGGAGAGGGATGATGGAGTTCAGTTTCCTGTAACCATTACCGATGATGCGAATCGAAAGGTAACGATAGAGGAGGAACCTGAATCAATTGTTTCGATTCAGACAAGTAATACAGAAATAGCATTTGCACTTGGATTAGGAGATAAAATCATTGGTGTATCGGATTATGATAACTATCCACCTGAAGTAGAAGAAATTGAAAAGGTTGGTGCACAGGATATCAAATCAGAGCTTGTTCTCACATTACTTCCAGATATAGCGCTTGTTACTGATTATCATTATAAAACACATCCAGAAACCTTAAAACAGTTTGAGGAAGCTGGTATTGACGTTGTTGTTGTTGGAAGTGCTGTATCCTTTGAGGACGTATATAGCAACATTGAAATGATTGGTACGGCTACTGGAAGTAAGAGTGAAGCTGAAGAAGTTATTTCAGATATGAAAGAACGTTTTCAGGCAATCAAAGACAAAGCAGCAGCAATCAAGGATAAAAAGAAAGTATGGGTAGAAGTTTCACCGGCTCCGGATATTTTTACGACAGGACAAAATACATTTATGCATGAAATGCTTGAGACCATTCAAGCGACAAATGCCGCA
>JAPSKD010000096.1 GCA_031177865.1 Bacillus sp. (in: firmicutes)
TCGGACAATATTTAATTAAAGTTGTGTTTTTTAACCAGCCTTATTTAAAGTCAAAAATCGTCATGAATGAAACCATTACGGTCACAGGTAAATGGGACGCCCATCGGCAAACGATTACGGCTAATGAAATGCAGGTTGGACAAAATACAAAAACAAAGGATTTTGAGCCAGTATATTCACTAAAAGGTAAAATTACGACGAAGGGAATGCGCAAATTTATTTCGATAGCATTTCAACAATTCGGTCAATATATTGAGGAAAGTTTACCGTTATCTCTTGTGAAAAAGTATCGCTTGTTAGACCGCGATGCTGCCCTGAGAGCGATGCATTTTCCAGTTAATCAGGAGGACGTAAAACAGGCTCGCCGCCGCTTGGTTTATGAGGAATTTCTGTTATTTCAGTTAAAAATGCAGGCATTACGGAAATTCGAACGAGAGCATTCACCTGGAGTTGAGCAAAATTATCTAGAACCGAAGGTAGAAAAATTTATAAAATCATTGCCTTTCCCTTTGACCAATGCACAGAGTCGTGTTGTATCGGAAATTCTTAACGATCTAAAATCTCCTTTGAGAATGAACCGCCTGCTGCAAGGAGATGTTGGTTCTGGGAAAACGGTGGTTGCTGCAATTGGATTATATGCGAGTGTTACGGCTGGCTATCAAGGGGCATTAATGGTACCAACGGAAATTCTAGCAGAACAGCATGCACAGTCGCTTAATAGTTTATTAGAACCCTTTGGTATTAGATGTGAATTATTAACAAGTTCTGTTAAAGGGAAAAGAAGAAGAGAGATTCTTCAAGATGTATCTGAAGGAACAGTAGATATATTAATAGGGACACATGCCCTTATACAAGATGAGGTTACCTTCAAAAAACTAGGGTTCGTCATAACGGACGAACAGCACCGCTTTGGGGTTGAGCAACGGAGGGTTTTACGGGAAAAAGGAGAAAATCCGGATGTCCTGTTTATGACTGCTACCCCGATACCAAGAACGCTTGCTATAACCGTTTTTGGTGAAATGGATGTATCCATCATAGATGAAATGCCGGCTGGCAGAAAAGCGATAGAAACTTACTGGGCAAAACCGGAAATGTTGGGACGAGTCCTTTCTTTTATAGAAAAGGAATTGGTAAAGGGTCATCAGGCCTATGTGATTTGCCCGTTGATTGAAGAATCCGACAAGCTCGATGTTCAGAATGCAATTGACGTTCATACTACTCTATCCCACCACTTTCAAAATCGGTATAAGGTTGGACTTATGCATGGGCGGTTAAACTCAGAAGAAAAAGATACGATTATGAAAGCATTTAGTGCAAATGAGGTACAGGTGTTAGTTTCCACCACAGTTGTAGAAGTAGGAGTGAATGTTCCGAATGCCACGATGATGGTCATTTATGATGCAGAAAGATTTGGACTATCACAGCTCCATCAGCTTCGCGGCAGGGTAGGCAGAGGCAGTGACCAATCTTATTGTATTTTATTGGCGGATCCAAAATCAGAAGTAGGTCAGGAGAGAATGCGTATTATGACCGAAACAAATGACGGTTTCGTGTTAAGTGAAAAGGATCTAGAATTACGGGGACCCGGAGATTTCTTTGGAAGAAAACAGAGCGGGGTTCCAGAATTTAAGCTTGCAGACATGGTTCATGATTACCGTACACTCGAAACCGCTAGAAACGACGCGTCACTAATGATTCAATCAAAAACCTTCTGGACCGCAAAAGAATTCCAATACCTAAGAAACCAGCTAGAAAACACAGGCGTATTAGAAGGAGAAAAATTGGATTAATTTATAAAACCAACTTTGGGCAGACTGCAAGAATAAAAACTTATTCTTGCAATCTGCTTTTTCTAATTTTATACTACTATTAGTACCTAGTCATAATAGCTCGGACGGTGTATGATATGAGAAGAACAAAAAAAGAACGACAACAGATGCTAAAGGAAACCATTAAGGATAATCCTTTTATCACCGATGAAGACCTCGCAGAAAAATTTCAAGTTAGTGTGCAAACCATTCGCCTTGACCGTCTGGAATTATCGATTCCTGAACTACGGGAAAGGATAAAGTATGTTGCCGAGAAAAAATTTGAAGATGAGGTGCGGTCTTTACCACTTGAAGAAGTAATTGGTGAAATAATTGATATAGAACTCGATCAAAGTGCGATTTCCATATTTGATGTTAGAGAAGAGCATGTTTTTATTCGGAACAAGATTGCTAGGGGGCACCATGTTTTTGCCCAGGCAAATTCACTAGCAGTAGCGGTAATAAATGATGAATTGGCGTTAACAGCAAAGGCTAATATTCAATTTAAGCGTTCTGTCAAACAAGCCGAACGAGTGATTGCCAAAGCAAAAGTTTTAAAAATAGACGATGGCCTCGGCAGGACAATTGTTGAAGTAACTAGTTATGTCAATAACGAACTTGTTTTTAAAGGCGAATTCGAAATGTACCGTTCAGAAAAATCATTAAAGGATGAGAAAAGATGAAAATAGCGATCGATGCAATGGGTGGCGACCATGCTCCTAGAGAAATCGTAATCGGTGCAATGAAAGCTGTAGAAGCATTTTCAGATATACATATAACCCTAGTCGGGGATGAAACCAAAATTAAAGAATACTTAACGAACCAGGAACGAATAACGATTTTACATACATCCGAGGTAATCCTTGGTACAGACGAACCTGTTAGGGCTGTTCGTCGTAAGAAAACTGCTTCGATGGTACTTGCTGCACAGCAAGTAGCTGATGGAAACGCAGATGCGTGCATATCAGCAGGAAATACAGGAGCATTAATGGCTGCTGGATTATTTGTAGTTGGCAGGATTGAGGGCATAGACCGTCCAGCACTTACACCTACTTTACCAACCATTGGCGGAGAGGGTTTCTTATTATTGGATGTTGGGGCAAATGTAGACGCCAAGCCTGAGCATTTGCTGCAATATGCGATCATGGGGTCTATTTATAGTGAAAAGGTAAGAGGGATAGCTAACCCGCGAGTAGGTCTTCTTAATATCGGAACAGAAGAAAAGAAAGGGACTGACCTGACAAAACAGGCATTCGAACTTTTAAAAAATGCAAATGTTAATTTTGTAGGCAATGTAGAGGCCAGGGATTTGCTTGATGGCGCAGCAGATGTTGTCGTAACGGATGGATTCACTGGCAATATGGTGTTAAAAACCGTTGAGGGTACTGCACTATCCATGTTTAAAATGCTAAAAACGACGTTAATGAGCAGCCTTAAAAGTAAACTTGCTGCAGCTGTGTTAAAGCCTGAATTCAAAGTCTTAAAGAACACATTGGACTATTCAGAGTATGGCGGTGCCGGCCTATTTGGATTAAAGGCGCCTGTAATCAAAGCACACGGTTCCTCTAACGGACAAGCTATTTTTAGTGCAATTCGTCAAACTAGGGAAATGGTCGAAAAGAATGTAGTTGGACTCATCAAAAAGTCTGTTGAAGATGAGAAGACATCTATAATAGAAATGTAGAAGGGGTGCGGAAATGGGAAAGATTGCATTTGTATTTCCAGGTCAGGGCTCGCAAACAGTTGGCATGGGGAAACAGCTTGCTGAGCAGTATTCTGAGGTCATGCAATATTTTAAAAAAGCTGACGAAAGACTTTCAGCTGAATTAAGTAAGCTTATATTTGAAGGACCTCAAGAAGAATTGACAAAAACAGTAAATACACAGCCAGCCTTATTAACAACAAGTTTGGCCATTCTAGAAAGATTTCAAAAAGCAGCCATTAAGCCTGATTATGTAGCTGGACATAGTCTTGGTGAGTATACAGCACTTGTGGCAGCTGGCGCATTAACCTTTGAAGATGGTGTATATGCTGTAAGAAAAAGAGGGGAATTTATGGAAGGAGCTGTTCCAAATGGTGAAGGTTCAATGGCAGCTATTTTAGGGCTTGACCGTGAACCTCTTTCTAAAGTAACAGCAGAAGTTAGTGAATCTGGTTTCCCAGTTTCTCTTGCAAACTTGAATTGTCCGGGTCAAATTGTTATCTCGGGTTCTCGAAAAGGTGTTGATCTTGCAAGTGCTAAAGCTAAAGAAGCCGGTGCAAAAAGAGCAATTCTATTGGAGGTCAGCGGACCATTCCATTCTTCATTAATGAAGCCTGCAGCAAGCGAACTACGTCAGGTTTTAGATGGACTTGATATGAAGGATGCAAGTATTCCTGTAATTGCTAATGTTTCAGCAAATCCAATGACGACAGCAGAAGAAATAAAGGAAAATTTAATTGAACAGCTTTATTCACCTGTATTGTGGGAAGATTCTGTTGTGAAGATGATTGATTTAGGTGTAGATACGTTTATTGAAATTGGTCCTGGAAAGGTACTTTCAGGGTTAATAAAAAAAATTAACCGTAGTGTTAAAACATATTCGATCTCGGATGAGGAAAGCTGTCAATCTGTTATCGAGGCATTGAAGGAGGAAAATCTATGACACTAGAAGGTAAAGTTGCCTTAGTAACCGGTGCGTCAAGAGGGATAGGCAGAGAAATTGCTCTTGAGCTTGCGAGACAGGGAGCCAATGTCGCCGTGAATTATGCTGGCAGTGAAGGTAAAGCCAATGAAGTGGTAGATGAAATAAAAGCAATTGGTAAGGAAGCATTTGCGATTAAATGTGACGTATCCAATAGTGAAGAAGTAGCAGCAATGGTTAAAGAAACAGTAGATCGATTTGGTAAATTGGATATACTTGTCAATAATGCGGGTATAACAAAGGACAATTTATTAATGAGAATGAAGGAAGACGAATGGGATGATGTTATTAATATCAATCTCAAAGGTGTTTTTCTCTGTACAAAAGCTGTAACCCGCCAAATGATGAAACAGCGTGTCGGCCGTATTATTAACATTACCTCCGTTGTTGGAGTAAGCGGTAATCCAGGCCAGGCAAATTATGTTGCAGCAAAATCAGGTGTTATTGGTTTAACAAAAACGACAGCGAAAGAGCTTGCATCCCGTAATATTACAGTGAACGCGATTGCTCCAGGCTTTATTACAACCGATATGACAGATAAATTATCGGATGAGGTAAAAGATGAGATGTTAAAACAGATTCCGCTGGCCCGTTTAGGAGAGCCTAAGGATATTGCTAAAATGACAGCTTTCTTGGCTTCCGATGACGCTTCCTACATTACAGGGCAAACTCTTCATATTAATGGCGGAATGGTAATGTAAATAGAAAAGCGGAAGCGCCTTGTACAGGGGCTTATGCCCCCGAGCCCCTAGGCGCTGGAGTTGGACATTAATCAAAGTTAGGAATATATTTTTTGTTTTTATAAGTGTATTATTTTCTTGATATACTTTATAATAGCTTGAGGGGAGGTGAACTAGAATGGCAGAGGTATTAGAGCGTGTAACAAAAATCATCGTTGATCGTTTAGGCGTAGATGAGTCACAAGTTAAACTTGAAGCTTCATTCAAAGATGATCTTGGTGCTGATTCCCTTGACGTAGTTGAACTAGTTATGGAATTAGAAGATGAATTTGATATGGAAATTTCTGACGATGATGCTGAAAAAATCAGCACAGTTGGTGATGCTGTTAATTACATAAATAGCAAGAATTAATTCGTTGGATTTCTTCAAAAGCTCCGTTTTCAAACGGAGCTTCTTTCTGTCTAGTGGACGCTAAGGGGCTCGGGGATTAAGTCAATCGCTTCGGGAAGGCAAAGAACGCCTTCTGTCAGCGCTCGTCTTAAGCTTGTCGCCCCTGACCCTAGCGCCTCCACTTTTCGTACTGTATTATAGAACTTGGCAAATTAAAAAATACTGCCAGGTTTCTTTGCGTTTTGATTTAATTTTACTTAAACTATTGATAGGTATGTGTAAAAAATATGCAAGGTGGAGACTTTAATGCGCAGAAAAGGTAAGGAAAAAGAAATGAACAATCGCGCAAAAGAAAATCAATTTAAGGATTTTCAGGACCAGATCGGTATTCATTTTGAAAATGAAAAACTATTAAAACAAGCTTTTACTCATTCATCCTATGTGAATGAGCATCGCAGAAAGCCTTATGAAGATAATGAAAGGCTTGAATTTTTAGGGGATGCTGTACTAGAACTAACGGTTTCAAAATTCCTGTTCCTAAAATATCCAATGATGAGTGAAGGAGAGCTAACAAAGCTCCGTGCCGCTATCGTGTGTGAGCCTTCACTTGTAACCTTGGCAAACGAACTTAGCTTTGGCAAGTTGATTTTGTTAGGTAAGGGTGAAGAAATGACAGGGGGCAGGGAGCGCCCAGCACTGTTAGCGGATGTATTTGAAGCATTCATTGGTGCACTTTACTTGGATAAAGGAATTGAGGTAGTAAACGATTTTCTAGCTAAAGTGGTATTCCCTAAAATTAATGAGGGTGCTTTTTCTCATGTGATGGATTTCAAGAGCCAGCTTCAAGAACTAATTCAAAGAGATGGGACAGGTTTAATTGAATATAAGGTATTAATCGAAAAGGGCCCTGCTCATAGCAAAGAATTTGTTTCAAGAGTCTCATTAAATGGTGAAGAATTAGGTATCGGTACAGGTAAATCCAAAAAAGAAGCTGAACAGCATGCCGCCCAAATGGCATTGGAGGTCTTAAAGGCTAAAACATCGTAGATAAACAACCATAGAATGCTAAGGAAAGATTCCGGCCAAGCTCTAGGGAGGAAAAAGATATGTTTTTAAAACGGTTGGACATCATTGGCTTTAAATCTTTTGCAGATCGTATTGGGGTGGATTTTGTTCAAGGAGTCACTGCTGTAGTTGGTCCAAACGGAAGTGGGAAAAGTAATATAACAGACGCCATTCGCTGGGTTTTAGGAGAGCAGTCTGCGAAGTCACTTAGAGGCTCTAAAATGGAAGATATCATTTTTGCGGGAAGCGATTCAAGAAAGCCGTTAAATTATGCGGAAGTGACCTTAACGCTGGATAATCAGGACGAAGGATTAGCTATTGATTACAATGAAGTGAGTGTAACGAGGATAGTCACCCGTGCAGGAGATAGTGAATATTTAATTAATAAACAGCCCTGCAGACTTAAAGATATTGTTGATTTGTTTATGGACTCTGGTCTTGGCAGAGAAGCGTTCTCCATTATCAGTCAAGGGAAAGTTGAAGAAATTCTCAATAGTAAGGCAGAAGACAGAAGAACCATCTTTGAAGAAGCTGCAGGCGTTTTAAAATATAAAAACCGTAAGAAAAAGGCAGAAGCTAAATTAGTAGAAACACAGGATAATTTAAATCGAGTGAATGACATTCTTCATGAACTCGAAGGACAAGTTGAACCGTTGAAGATTCAGGCATCCATGGCAAAAGATTATTTAGAGAAAAAGGAAGAACTTGAAAAAATCGAAGTAGCTTTAACGGTTTACGATATCGAAGAGTTACATCAAAAGTGGACTCATCTATCAGAGCAGCTAGCAGAACATCAGAAGGAAGAAATTAAGCTTTCGGCCCAGCTGCAGGTAAAGGAAGCAAAAATAGAAGAAACAAGGGACCACATTGCTGCACTCGATGAGTCGATTACTGATTTGCAAAATGTTCTCCTCCATGCAAGTGAGGAACTAGAAAAGTTAGAAGGCAGGAAAGAGGTACTAAAAGAACGCAAGAAAAATGCCTCTCAAAATAGAGCACAGCTCGAAAAGGGTATTACTGAACTGACGGATAAAATCTCGCAATTAAAACGGAACAAAGAAATTCAAGCAGACCTGGTGGATAAACTGACTGAACAGGTAAATTACCTTCAAACTCAGTTAAAAGACAAACAGGGGAAATTGGCGTTATTTACGGAAAATATTGAAGAAAAAATTGAAACCTTAAAAAGTGAATATATTGAACTTTTAAATGATCAGGCTGGTGCGAAAAATGAGCTTAAGTTTATCGATCAGCAGCTAGAACAACAGGAAACAAAGAGCTCACACCTTGACTCTGAAAATGTTAAATTCCTTGAGGAAAGACAAATAGCTCAAAATAAGATGTTACAAGTTCAAACAACACTAGAAGAGGTACAAACAAAGCTATCCAATCAAGTTACAAGTTTCAGGGAGAAGCACCGTAAGCTTGAGAATGTGCAAAACAACTATCAAAAGCAAGAAAAGACTTTATACCAGGCTTATCAAATTCTTCAACAGGCGAAATCAAGAAAAGAAATGCTCGAGGAGATGGAAGAAGACTATTCTGGATTTTTCCAAGGCGTAAAAGAAGTATTGAAAGCAAGGGGAAAAAAGCTGCATGGTATTGCAGGAGCAGTCGCCGAGCTTGTAACGGTGCCAAAGGAGTACGAGACAGCATTGGAAACAGCTTTAGGCGGAGCCTTGCAGCACATTGTTGTGGATTCGGAACAAAATGCTCGTTTGGCTATTCAATTCTTGAAACAGAATTCTTACGGGCGAGCTACCTTTTTACCTTTAAGCGTGATTAAAGGCAGATTGTTGTCATCCTCACAACTTTCATCTATTCAAAACCATCCTTCATTGGTAGGGAGTGCAGTAGATCTAGTAAGCTTTGATCCTAAGTACTCTGAGGTGATAAGTAACCTTCTTGGTAATGTTGTCATTACAAAAGATTTAAAGGGTGCGAACGAACTGGCTAAAATCCTCCAGTATCGTTGTCGAATCGTTACGTTAGATGGAGATATCGTGAATCCCGGCGGTTCAATGACAGGCGGAGCCCAAAAGCAAAAGACAAGTTCTTTATTAACAAGAAAAGGCGAACTTGAAGAGTTGAAAGAAAAGCTTATCATCATGAGTGAAAAAACTTCAAGTTTAGAAAGTCATGTAAAGGCATTAAAAGAGGATGTTAAAACACATGAACTTGAGCTAGAGACAATGCGAAGGTTTGGTGAAGAATTAAGACAACAGGAGCAAACATTAAAAGGTGATCTCCGTGAAGCTGAGTTCGAAGCAAAAAATATTAATGACCGCTTGAAAATCTATGACCTTGAAAAAGGTCAATTGATAGAGGAACAAAAAACGATAATTACCCGAAAAGCTGAACTCAAGGAAGCCTTGAATAGCTTTAAAGAAAAGATAGCTTTCCTTGATAACGAAATTGCTAAATTAACAGAACAAAAAACGAATGACATTTCGTCAAAAGAAACACTGACGAAGGAAATAACGGATTTAAAAGTAGAATTTGCTGCCAAAAATGAGCAATTTGTAAATACAAAAGAACGTTTAGCTATGATTGTTAAAGAATTAAACGAGAGTCAAGAGCGATTTACGCTTTATAAAGAGGACCTTATGCTGCTGACATCGGAAATGGAGGGAAGCACATCCGGCGAAGAACAGTTAGAGGTTGCTGCAAAACGCAAACAGCAGGACAAGGAAGAAACTATTTCACTTATTTCTTCTAGAAGGCAGGAACGGCTCCAAATGCATGCGGCACTTGAAGATGCCGAAATTGAGGCGAAAGAAATAAAGAGACTTCATAAAGGGATGGTTGAAGTTTTAAAGGATGAAGAAGTCAAAATCAACCGCTTAGACGTGGAACTTGAAACTAAACTTGCACATCTTAGAGAAGAATATTTACTTTCTTTTGAGGGAGCAAAAGAGCAGTATCCACTAGGATTGCCAGTAGAAGAAGCTAGGAAAAAAGTGAAGCTGATTAAACTAGCGATTGAGGAACTTGGCAGTGTTAATATTGGAGCCATTGAAGAATACGAGAGAGTTTCGGAACGATATGAATTTTTAAATGAGCAAAAGAACGACCTCCAAGAGGCGAAGGATACGCTCTATCAGGTCATTGACGAAATGGATACTGAAATGAAAAAACGTTTTGAACAGACGTTTTATGGAATTCGTGAGCAATTTGAGCCTGTGTTCCGAGCGCTGTTTGGCGGCGGAAGAGCAGATTTAAGACTTACTCATCCAGAGGATTTATTAAATACAGGTGTAGAAATCGTCGCACAGCCTCCAGGTAAGAAGCTGCAAAACCTTGGGTTATTATCAGGAGG
Source organism: Bacillus sp. (in: firmicutes) (assembly GCA_031177865.1). Taxonomy (GTDB): domain Bacteria; phylum Bacillota; class Bacilli; order Bacillales; family Cytobacillaceae; genus Neobacillus. The sequence continues at coordinate 9,948 of JAPSKD010000096.1, forward strand.
AGAAAGAGCTTTAACAGCGATTGCACTGCTATTTTCCATTTTAAAAGTTCGTCCTGTTCCGTTTTGTATCTTGGATGAGGTAGAAGCAGCATTAGATGAGGCGAACGTTTTTCGTTTTAGTCAATATTTGAAGAGATTTAGTTCCGAAACACAGTTTATTGTTATCACTCACAGAAAAGGTACGATGGAAGAAGCGGATGTTTTATACGGTGTGACCATGCAGGAATCAGGTGTCTCAAAGCTCGTTTCTGTCCGGCTCGAGGATACGAAGGAGCTTGTTGAAACTTAAATCTAGGAAGTGAAGAAGAATGAGTTTTTTTAAAAAATTAAAAGAGAAAATAACGCAACAAACAGAGGTGGTAACGGAAAAATTTAAAGACGGCCTCTCGAAGACGAGAAATAATTTCTCTGGTAAGGTAAATGACCTTGTAGCTAGATACCGCAAAGTAGACGAAGATTTCTTTGAGGAATTAGAAGAAATCTTAATACAGGCAGATGTAGGCTTTGATACGGTTATGAAGCTAATCGAAGAGTTGAAGATGGAAGTTAAACGTCGAAATATCCAGGATCCACAGGAAGTTCAAAGTGTTATTTCCGAAAAGTTGGTCGATATTTATAATGCAGGTGAGGAACAATCTTCTAAGTTGAATATTCAAGAGGATGGTCTTACTGTTATTTTATTTGTCGGTGTTAACGGCGTGGGAAAAACAACGACCATCGGAAAACTTGGTCATAAGTTTAAAAGTGAAGGAAAATCTGTTTTATTAGCAGCAGGTGACACTTTCCGTGCTGGTGCCATTGAGCAGTTAGAAGTGTGGGGAGAAAGAGTCGGTGTAGACGTTATTAAACAAGCGGAAGGCTCTGACCCAGCAGCTGTTATGTACGATGCGATTAAGGCGGCTAAATCCCGGAAAGTAGACATTTTGATTTGCGATACTGCAGGGCGCTTACAAAATAAAGTCAACTTAATGAAAGAGCTTGAAAAGGTAAAACGGGTAATAGAGCGAGAGGTACCTGGTGCACCACATGAAGTCCTGCTCGTATTAGATGCAACAACAGGTCAGAACGCACTTATTCAGGCTAAAACTTTTAAAGAGGTAACGAATGTGAGCGGGATTGTTCTCTCCAAATTAGACGGTACAGCAAAAGGCGGTATTGTTTTGGCTATACGGAATGAATTGAAAATCCCAGTAAAATACGTCGGTCTTGGTGAAAAAATGGATGATCTTCAGGAATTTAACGCAGAGCAATATGTTTATGGTTTATTTGCTGACCAAGTGGATAATGCTGTAAATTGATGTAAAGATATTTTCTTGACAGACTTGGAATGACTGTGTAAACTACATTTGTAAAGGCTTTTCACTTAACAAAGGGAGGTATAAGCATGCTTGAAAAAACAACGCGAATGAATTATCTTTATGATTTCTATTATTCGTTGTTAACACCAAAGCAGCAAAGCTATATGTCTCTCTATTATTTAGATGATTACTCACTTGGAGAAATCGCTGAAGAGTACGATGTAAGCCGTCAGGCTGTATATGATAATATCAAACGTACAGAAGCTATGCTTGAGGAGTATGAAGAAAAGTTATTACTATTTCAGAAATTTCAAGAGCGCAGCAAACTATTAAAGCATGTAAAAGAATTGCTAAATGAAGAACACCCATCAAAGCAGGCAATGCTGGAAGTGGTTGCCGAGCTTGAGAAATTAGATTAGGAGGCGGCATGAATGGCATTTGAAGGATTAGCCGACCGACTGCAGAATACGATTCAAAAAATCCGTGGAAAAGGCAAGGTAACAGAAGCGGATGTAAAAGAAATGATGCGTGAAGTCCGCCTGGCACTACTCGAGGCTGACGTTAATTTTAAGGTCGTCAAAGATTTTGTAAAAAAAGTCAGCGAACGTGCAGTAGGACAAGAAGTCCTAAAAAGCTTAACCCCTGGTCAACAAATTATTAAAATTGTTAATGAAGAATTGACAGAATTAATGGGCGGTGAGCAAAGCAAGATTGCTGCTTCTAATCGTCCCCCTACAGTGATTATGATGGTTGGATTACAGGGTGCTGGTAAAACGACCACTACAGGTAAGCTTGCCAACCTGCTTCGCAAGAAGTATAACCGTAAGCCGATGCTTGTAGCAGCTGATATTTATCGTCCTGCTGCCATTAAGCAGCTTGAAACCCTTGGAAAACAATTAGATATGCCGGTATTCTCCCTAGGTGATCAAGTAAGCCCAGTAGAAATTGCCAAGCAAGCCATTGCGCAGGCAAAAGAAGAACATCATGACTATGTTCTAATCGATACTGCTGGCCGATTACATGTCGATGAAAACCTAATGGGTGAGCTGAAGGACATTAAAGAGCTTACCAAACCAGATGAAATATTTCTCGTGGTTGACGCAATGACAGGTCAAGACGCGGTAAATGTAGCTCAAAGCTTTAATGAACAGCTTGGTTTAACTGGGGTCGTCTTAACAAAGCTAGATGGTGACACGCGGGGCGGAGCGGCGCTGTCGATTCGTGCTGTTACACAAACACCTATTAAGTTTGTCGGTCTAGGGGAAAAAATGGATGCCATTGAACCTTTTCACCCTGAACGGATGGCCTCTAGGATTCTCGGCATGGGTGACGTGCTTACCCTTATTGAAAAAGCACAAGCAAATGTTGATGAGGCAAAGGCAAAAGAGCTTGAACAGAAAATGCGGACGGCATCTTTTACGCTTGATGACTTTTTGGAGCAGCTCGGACAAGTCCGTAATTTAGGGCCTCTTGATGAATTATTAAAGATGATGCCTGGTGCAAACAAAATTAAAGGCTTGAATAATATTCAAATCGAAGAGAAGCAAATTGCGCATGTAGAAGCCATCATTCGGTCTATGACCACAGAAGAAAAGACTCATCCTGAAATCTTGAATTCAAACCGCAAGAGAAGGATTGCCAAAGGAAGCGGCAGAACCGTTCCTGAAGTAAACCGTTTATTAAAGCAGTTTGAAGATATGAAAAAGATGATGAAGCAAATGACAGGAATGCAGCAAAAAGGCAAGAAAAAAGGCGGATTTAAATTTCCGTTCAAACCGTTTTAGAACTGAAAAAATTGGTAATAATGGTGTAAAGAAAAAACACTTTACAAATGATTTAAAAATTGATAATATACTATCTTGTGTGAAACTATTCGGAGGTGCTTATTTAAAATGGCAGTAAAAATTCGTTTAAAGCGTATGGGAGCTAAAAAGACTCCTTTCTATCGTATCGTAGCAGCAGATTCTCGTTCTCCTCGTGACGGACGTTATATTGAAGTAATTGGAACTTACAATCCAGTAGCTCAACCAGCTGCAATTCAAATCAACGAAGAATTAGCTCTTAAGTGGTTACAAGATGGTGCGAAACCATCTGATACAGTTCGTAACCTTTTCTCTAACCAAGGCATCATGGAAAAATTCCATAATGCTAAGTTAAGCAAGTAATTGCTATGAAGCAATTAATTGAAACGATTGTTAAGCCCCTTGTTGATTTTCCAGAAGATGTTCGTGTGAATGTCAACGAAGAGGATCAGCGAATTACTTATTACCTTACTGTGAATAAAACAGACATGGGAAAGGTAATTGGCAAGCAAGGGCGTGTTGCAAAGGCCATTAGGACTGTTGTATATGCAGCAGGATCTTCACAACAAAAGAAAATTTTTCTAGAAATTGGTGAATAGCTTTTTGCATCTAGATGAAAGGGAGGAATAAAATTCCTCCCTTTTTTGCTATCATGAAAACAGGAGCTTGAGGAGGAGGCAATTTTATGCAACTTATTCAAACTGTTATCGTAAAGCAAATCTTAACGGAACAAAGCAAACAAAAGCTGCTTGAGAAATATTTTGCAGGCAAACTGCAGATGCAAAAAGAATATGAGCAACTTCAATTTGAGTTAAAAAAATTAGAAAAGGCGAAAAAATATCAAGCAAGTGCGCTTAAAACTCATTTTGAAAAAGAACTGAAAAAACGTCATGACAAAGAGAAGCTTTATGAGTTTCAAATCGAACAACTACATATGCTACCATTAGGCAGTGAATTAAAGGAGAAAGAAGTGCAGGCACTTGTTGAAGTAAATGTTGGCGACAATTGGGATGAAGTAACAGGGCAGCGTACAATCATAATTAAAAACGGTATTATCGAGGACATAAGATAGAGGTGACAAGCAGTATGGAAAAATGGTTTAATGTTGGCAAAATCGTCAATACACACGGAATTAGAGGTGAGGTCAGGGTTATTTCTAAAACTGATTTCCCGGAGCAGCGCTACAAAGTGGGGAATACACTGTATTTATTTATGCCAGGATCTAATAAGCCGATTGAATTAACAGTAAAAACCCACCGTACCCACAAAAATTTTCATCTTCTATCCTTTGAAGGATTAGAAAATATCAACGAGGTTGAAAAGTTCAGGGATGGAATCCTTAAGGTTCCAGAATCGCAGTTAGGAAATCTTGATAAAGATGAGTATTATTACCATGAAATTATTGGGTGCCTGGTGGCTACAACTAGCGGTGAGGAAATTGGTAAGGTTACAGAGATTCTATCCCCCGGTGCAAATGATGTCTGGGTAATTAAATCGCCTGCTGGCAAGGAAATACTGATTCCTTATATTGAAGATGTTGTGAAAAAAGTAGATGTGAAGGAAAAAGTCATTTTAATTGAACCAATGGAAGGGCTGCTTTCATGATGAAAATAGATGTACTTACGTTATTTCCTGAAATGTTTTCAGGTGTATTTGGACATTCCATTTTACATAAAGCAGCCGAAAAATCAGCTGTTCAATACAATGTTGTCAATTTCCGGGACTACGCGGATAATAAACATCAGACTGTTGACGATTATCCCTATGGCGGTGGAGCGGGAATGGTATTAAAGCCGCAGCCGATATTCGACGCGGTTGCAGCATTAATGGAACAAGCGGAAAGCAAACGGACAAGAGTGATTCTACTTTGCCCTCAAGGCAAACGATATGACCAAAAAAAAGCAGAGGAATTAGCGGAGGAAGAGCACCTGATATTCGTTTGTGGTCATTATGAGGGCTATGATGAAAGAATACGGGAACATGTGGTAACGGATGAAATCTCAATAGGGGATTATGTCTTAACTGGCGGCGAGCTTGGAGCAATGGTTGTAATTGATAGTGTCGTCCGTCTTTTGCCTGAAGTCTTAGGAAATGAAGAATCACATATGAAAGATTCATTTAGTACAGGAATACTGGAGCACCCGCATTACACACGTCCTTCTGATTTTCGAGGCATGAAGGTTCCCGATGTCCTGCTGCAAGGTCATCATAAATTAATCGAAGAGTGGCGGAACAAAGAAGCTTTACGACGAACATTCCTTAGAAGACCTGACTTATTAGAAAAAATAGAATTAACCACGGAACAGGAAAAATGGCTTAATGAAATAAAAAAAGAATACGAGTAGTTATTGCATGGAGTTGTCTTTTATGTTATGATACTTCTTGTGACTTGAGCTGAATAGCTTATTCAGTAGAGTCTTATAAAGATGTTCCGCTGCAATGGATAAGGATAGTAGATATGCATGAGCGTCTGTTGGAAGGAGTTGAAAACGATGCAAAAATTGATTGAAGAAATCACAAAAGAACAACTTCGTTCTGATCTGCCTGCGTTCCGTCCTGGTGACACTGTACGTGTACACGTTAAAGTTGTCGAGGGTACTCGCGAGCGTATTCAGTTATTCGAAGGTGTAGTGATTAAGCGTCGTGGTGGTGGAATTAGCGAAACTTTCACAGTTCGTAAGGTTTCTTACG
>JAPSKD010000464.1:0-1477 GCA_031177865.1 Bacillus sp. (in: firmicutes)
ATTTCATGAAATGCAGGGTCCCAAAATTAATCCTACAGCCACTTCTTGAGAATTCATTCAAGCATGCAGTTGAAACTTCCGTCTATACGTCTGTTATTAAATTGGAAGCCTATCAGGAGGAGGACAGGCTTTTTATTCGGGTTGAAGATAATGGACCGGGCATAGACCCGCTTATTCTTCAAAAAGTAAAAGAGGGAATAGTGAAACCAAAAGGAACAGGAATAGGTCTCAATAATATTGATAATAGGATTAAGCTGTTCACAGGTGAACAGTATGGTTTAAGAATTGAAAATCTTTTGGGAAAAGGGACCGCGATTACAGTGGTTTTACCTTTTCAATCGGGGTGATCATATGGCATACAAAGTGTTATTAGCAGATGACGAAAAGATTATAGTCCAAGGTATTTCCAGTGTAATCGATTGGGCAGCATTGGATTTAGAGCTTGTGGCGACGGCAAGAAACGGAATTGAGGCCTATGAAAAAATTGTCACACAAGAGCCAGACATTGTTATCAGTGATATCAGAATGCCCGGTATGGATGGTCTTAGTCTTGTTACAAAGGTTAACCATAAATTTCCATCTGTGAAATTTATCCTTTTGTCCGGATTCAGCGAATTTGAATACGCAAGGACCGCCATGCAATATGGTGTCAAAAATTATTTGTTAAAGCCATGTAGTGTGGAGAAAATTACAGCCGCTCTTCTTGATGTAATAAATGAATTAAAGGATAAAAAGGACCAAGATACCTTTATCCGCCAACTTCGGGAGAAATATGAAAAAGCTCAGCCCTATATAAAAGCACAGTACTTAACAGAATTCTTGTTGAGTAAAAGCCATTCAAATAAGGATTTATTTTTCTATCAGCAGCTTTTTGATATGGAGATGAATGATACTCAGGTGAGGCTAATCCTTTTCAAGCTGGAAGGTGAATTTTCTTATGAGCATTTGTTTGCAATTAAAAATATCGGGGCAGAAATATTTGATTCCCCTCTATTAAATACCAATATTGGGGAACATGAACTATTTTTAATCGAAGATGATCATGACTCAGAAAAACTGCATCACCAAATTGAACAGATAAGGGAACTCCTTCAAAAGTACTTCCAAAGGGATACCACAGTAGCCATAAGTCAAGTAGACAATTTTCAAAATGTCAAAAGCCTTTACCGTGAAGCAATTGAGTGTTTGGAGCACCGTTTTTATTTGGGGGAAGGAAGCATTATTAGCAAAAAAGATATATTACCTGCTAACTCAGATTCCTCAAATGATTTTAACATTGATGAACAGCAGATTGTATTAAAAATAAAGTCAGGGCATATCAAGGATGTTTGTGACGAAATTACCTGCATTTTTGAAAAGATGGCTGATCTGCGGATGGGTATTCATATGACAAAATCTTATTGTATACAGCTCTACATGAACATTGTCCAGACAGTTGATACAGAGTGTATGCAAACCTACCTTATGGGGCCGCCAG
>JAPSKD010000464.1:1487-2849 GCA_031177865.1 Bacillus sp. (in: firmicutes)
TGGGCATGGAAACGGTTCAGCAAATACACGAATATATCGAAACCACGGCTAAAAAAATAACAATTGACTATTATAATAGGTTTAAGTCAAAACAGACTTCCGTAATTAGTAAAGTAATAGACTTTGTGAAAGAGAACCTAGGTAATCCTAATCTTTCCCTTAAAATGGTGGCGAATAAGATTCTTTATATGAATCCGGATTATCTGGGTAAACTGTTTAGGCAAGAAACGGGGCAAAGATTTTCCGTTTATCTCACTAAGCTAAGGATTGAAAAGGCAGTGGACCTTATAGTGGAAATGGACGATGTAAAGGTGGTAACGCTGGCGGAAATGATTGGCTTTGGAGATAATCCTCAATATTTTAGCCAGGTTTTTAAAAAATACACTGGATATACACCATCTGAATATCGAAAAGTTACCTGATTTCAGGATCGTTTGGCTGGCAAAGAGCGGTAGAATGATTGGTGTAAGCTCTTTTACCATAGGGGGATAAATTATGAGACAGTTTGGCCTGGCATTATTATGTTTACTATTGCTCCTTTCCATCACGGCATGCAGTTCAAGCAGTGAAGAGGATACTGGAAGTAACGGTGAAATTGGGAGTAATAAAGTGACCCTACGTGTAGCCTGGTGGGGAGGACAACCAAGACATGATTCTACGATAAAAGTAATTGAAATGTATGAGAAGAAAAATCCAAATGTGAAAATTGTAGCGGAATATGCCAACTGGGATGATTATTGGAAGAAGCTTGCTCCAATGGCTGCAGTCAGTCAGCTGCCAGACGTCATTCAAATGGATACAGCCTATCTGTTTCAATATGGTAAAAAAGATCAGCTGGAAGATTTAACCAAGTATATAAAAGATGGGACGATTGAAAGTAGCTCGATTGATGAAAATGCTATAACCGGTGGATTGATTGCTGATAAATTATACGGCTTCACACTTGGTTCCAATGTTCTTACTGTTATAACAAATGATGATATGTTAGAAGAAACTGGCATTAAAATGGACGATGAGAACTGGACTTGGAACGACTTTGAGAAAATAGCACTCGATGTCCAAAAAGGTACAGGGAAGTACGGTACAAATGGAATGAATCCTGCACATGTATTTTTTCCATACTATTTAAGGACACAAGGCAAGAGATTTTATAGTGAAGATGGTACTGGTCTCGGCTATTCGGATGATAAATTATTCATTCAATACTTTGAAAGGCAACTTAGATTAGTGGATGCAAATGCTTTCCCAACTCCAGATGTCGAAGCACATATAAAAGGACTTGAAGATGAATTTATTGTAACAGGAGAATCAGCAATGACCTGGAACTGGTCCAATCAATTCTCAGGTTTTGCTCAATCAGCT
>JAPSKD010000465.1 GCA_031177865.1 Bacillus sp. (in: firmicutes)
ATCTGCCCTTCATAATCATTGAAAAATCTCCCTGCAGCCAAGCAGACATATTTTGAATGACGTCAGCACGATATGCGAAAAATGTCGTCACAGAGGACAATATATTTCCGAACATTAAACCCACAAGAGGTATGAAAATAGCGTCCTTAAACTTAATTCGATCTAGAATTTGCATAAAAACAAACGTACCAGCAAGCGCGAAAACAAAGGCTACTGCCATTTTTTCAAGCATGGTTGCATTTGCAAACAACAGCATTGAGACAAGGATACCAAGCCTGGTTGCGTCTAGTGTTCCAGCGGTAGTCGGTGAAACAAATTTGTTCCTGCTGAGCTGCTGCATAATCAATCCAGCAATACTCATCCCAGCTCCTGCAAGTAATATCGCTACAAGCCTTGGAAGTCTGCTGATTAGGAAAATTTGGGTCTCCTCTGATTGGAAATCTAACAGGTCCAAAGGAGATATACTGCTAACCCCAACAAATAAGGAAGCAGCAGATAAGACTAGTAATGCTAGCAGTAAATATCTTTTCTTCATGGCAGTCCCCAACATTTCTATTTTTCTATCATCATTTTATCAATGAGAAACATTATCACTCATTGATAAAATAGATGAAAATGAAAATCATTATCAATAACTTGTGTTTTTATATTATAAAGATGGAAATTTTTCCAGTCAATATTTTATTTAGAATTATTTTCATTAACATTTGAACATTTTGTGACATATAGATGGTGATAACCTCGTAAATCTTGTATAAGGTGTTTTTAGATTACTTTATACCAAAGGGATAGAATCACTGTTTGATGGAGGAGAAATGAATTTTGATCAAGAATTACAAATAATGGATGAGAGGTTTATCGCTGAGACGTTATGGCTTTAAATCCTGAGATTCTAAGAGAGATAGAGAACTAGAAAAAGGAGTTGCTTACATGAAAAATCGGCATCCAAAAAAAATAACATTGTTAAGCCTCCTACTAATCTTCCCAATCTACTATGCTTCTATCTCTCCGATTAAAACGAGCGCAGAATATAAATCTGATGTTCATATAGAAAGGACAGTAATTCTATATCAAAAGGAGCCTATAATGAAAGAAAGTATCCTATTAACTGTTCCAGCACTGCAACAATTCCCTGAGCTCCCAAGGGGGTGTGAAGTGACCAGTTTGGCAATGTTACTTAATTTTGCTGGTGTTTCGGTTGACAAACTTACTCTGGCAGACGAGATTCCCAAGGTCCCTTATTTCAGTGATGGATACTTCGGAAACCCTCACCAAGGATTTGTCGGGAATATGTATACATATAATCAACCTGGATTAGGTGTTTACCATGAAATAATTGAAGAGCTCGCGAGCCAATACCTGCCCGGGCAAATTGAGAATCTGACTGGAGATCGTTTTTCTTCTGTGCAAAAAAAGCTTAACGCAGGTAAACCTGTTTGGGTAATTGTCAGCAGCACATTTGCTTTTTTGCCGGAAGAGCAGTGGGAAACATGGAATACAAAAGAAGGAGAAAATACTATCACCCGCAGGATGCATTCTGTTCTAGTCACCGGCTACGATGAATACAACGTGTATTTTAATGATCCTTTTTATCCGGACCAAAATAGATCCGCCAATTTTGAAAGCTTTGTAACAAGCTGGACCCAATTTGGCAGCCAGGCAGTATCCTATTAAGTACAAAGATGGTGCCAGGCACCATCTTTTTTTGGTGTAATTTTTCAATAAGATGGAAATCCTAGCAAAGGATATTGTTTCAAGAATGGAGGAGTTATCATGGAATCAACCTTGAAGGTTGGGGATGCAGCCCCTGATTTTTCATTACCTGCAACTACAAAGGACCCCCTTTCTCTTTCTGATTATCGAGGAAAGACGAACGTGGTTGTCGCCTTTTACGGAATGGATTTTACTCCAGGCTGAATTAAAGAAATCGCCTCTTGGAAAGAGGATTACAAACGATTTGAACAGTTAGGGGCAGAAGTAATTGCAATCAGTGCGGATCATATTCACTCGCACAGAGTTTTTGCCGCCAGTATGGCGACATTGCCTTATCCATTAGCTTCCGATTGGCAAAGGGAGACGATTAAGGACTATAAGGTGTATAACGAAAAAGGCGGAGTTGCCATCCGTTCCGTGTTCGTTGTCAATAGAGATGGGGTTATCACCTACATGAACACCTCCTTTAAAGCGGACAAAAAGGAAGATTATGAAGCAGTATTTTCTGAGCTCGAAAAGCTCGCCTAAGCATACAAGGAAAAGACTGATTGTTGCTTTTTGAATTTACTTACAATCTGACAGAATGAGATCTTCATTCGGACAGCTTTAGTATTATTGGCGCTTGTCCTGTCTGAATGAGAACGGGATTCGGACAGATTTTGCCCTTTTCGGCGCTTGCCCTGTCTGAATAAGGCCGGCATTCGGACAGCTTTTGCCTTTTTGGCGCTTGCCCTGTCTGAATGAGGCCGGCATTCGGATAGCTTTTGCCTTTTTGGGGTCTACCTTGTCCCAATTACTTTGCATACGGGCTTATATTGCAATACTATTTCCGAAAAGAGCTAAGAAAAAACATCTCCCGACTAATCGAGAGATGTTTTGCTTATTTTAATGAACGAGCTTTAAACCAACTACTGAAAAAATAATACCTAGAATACACGCCACACGAAGCCAGCTCTTTGATTCTTTAAAGAAAACCATCCCGACAACTGCAGCTCCTACGGTTCCAATTCCTGTCCATACGGCATAGGCGGTTGATAACGGAATCGTCTCCATCGCCCGAACGAGCAGCTGGAAACTCATGATAAAGCCTCCTATTAAAATAAAATAATTGAACCAGTTATTTTTTTCGGCAGTT
>JAPSKD010000097.1 GCA_031177865.1 Bacillus sp. (in: firmicutes)
CCAAGGCTGATCCAAAAAGCGATATCGTCTGACTTCCCAAAAAGAGAATTGTATTTCGTTTCCAATGATTCATTTCGTGCTTAGGTGTTTCCATAGATTTCACGTCCTATATCGTTTTTTTGTTTTTTGGTCAAGGACATTTTTATAGAAACTGAAAGTACCTCTAAAAAAAGACAGCAAAAAAAGAGGGCAGAATCGTCCCTCTTTTTTTACATCACCGTAAAATAAAGGTTTCCCTAAAAATAACAGACCACTCCCGTTACTCTGCACGCGTGCAAAGTCCTTGAACCTATTCAATTAACAGTTCAGAGCTGGGAATCGTAGTCTCATAGACGCAGTCAAAGGGAAAAACCTCCATTCCTTATAAGTTAGGTTTAGTTTAACATATTCGTTTACTTATATCAAAGAGGATAAGTACTTTCAATCGATTTAATCGTATCAAATAGTTTTTTGTTTACAGGGGTGGGTACTCGATGTTTTTCACCCATCTGCAATACTGCTCCCGCAAACAAAGCTACCTCGCTATATCGTCGTGCTTCCAAATCCTGTGCCATCGAAGGTTTCCCTTCAGGGCTTAATGTTGCTAACACGCTTAACCAATAATTCAAATCTGTCTTTGTTAGATTAATCCCTTCGCATTCAGATAAGGTAATGACCTCTCTCATGGCGGCAATCATGGTTTCTCTTGCTTCGCCTTCCCGTTGTATTTCACCGTAATTGCTTTTATATATAGCGACGGTTTGATTAACTCCAACATTCAGCATGAATTTTCCCCATAGCCGCTTATTCATATTGGTGTCTACCTCATATGGAAAATCAATTTTATCAAAAAAAGCCGCAACACTCTTAACCTTGTCAGAAATCTTTCCAGGCTCTTGATCACCAAAGCAAAGCATTCCCATATGGTCATATGTAAGCTTATTTCCTACTTTTACTGCGTCCATCCCTTGGGCCACGCTATAAAGAACCTTATCGAACCCATAAACTTGACCAATTATACCCTCACTTGTAATTCCATTTAAGGCGGATAAAATGATTGTGTCATTTCCTACATGATGGTGAACATCTTGAATGGCATCATGTAAACCTTCGTATTTCACGGTAAAAATCAGTAAATCTGCTGGTCCACAGGGTTCTTCAGGGGTTACATAGTGGAAGTCACAAGGTTCATCATTACAATAGACATGTTCTTGTTTATATTTTTCGATACGATCGCGGTCAGCAATAATCCTTACATCTTCCTTTGGCAATCTCTTGACTAAATGGTTCCCGAATAAAATCCCTAATGCTCCTAATCCGATAATAGATACCTTTTTTATTTCCATCTTCTAGGTCCTCTCCACTTTTTATTAAATTTTATCATGAAGTTTTGGTGGATGAATAATGATTAGTTTTTCGATCAATATCGATATAATAGAGATATAGAAAATTCGTAATGAGGGATAAAACGTGGATAACGAAAATAACGAACCAAAACATTCGGAAGACGAATTCGACTGGGAGGCATTTTTTAATCCAGAAGACAAACAGGAATGGGAAAAAGAGAAACTTCAAAAGAAAAAGCGGAAAAAGGTTATGGTTAAAATCGTTAGTTCCCTGCTCGTGCTAGCGCTTTTGATTAGCGGATTAGAGGTGTGGATTACTATTTTCAACCTCCCTGCGATTAACTTTGTCAAAGTCTCTAATCAATTATCAAAGCAGCCTGACGTGAAAGAATACAAAAAATCGATTGTAACGATTGAATGGGATGGAGTGAAAGGAACGGGCTTTTCGGTTTCTCCTACTGGATTAATTGTCACGAATGAACATGTGGTTGAACGTACAAAGAAAGTAAATGTCCATTTTAAATCGGGTGAGTCATATGCAGGCAAAGTAGTCGTAAAACACCCGGAAATAGATGTTGCGATTGTAGAAATTGACGCAGAAAACCTCCCTTTTCTTCCACTAGCTAGCGACAAGGATTGGGAAAGATGGGTGGGCGAGGAAATTATCTTCATCGGAAATCCATTAGCTTTTACCCAAATAGCCAATCAAGGTAAAATCATCGGAAAAGCTCATTTAACGGACTGGGATGTACCGGTAATGATGATTGAAGCCCCTATTTATAAGGGTAATAGCGGCAGCCCAGTACTGAATAAGAAAGGTGAAGTAGTGGGAGTGATTTTTGCCACCTTGCAAAATCCTCAAATAGAAACGAAAGAAATCGTGGGAGTCGCCATCCCTTCATTCCACATAAAGGAAATCGTAAATCAGTTAGCAGAATGATTTATTTTTTTCTGTAGAAGTTCATTGTTTGATTCTATCACTTTAAACGTACTATACTTAAAGGTGGATTGGATTTCCAATTAAGGAGGAGATTAAAGTGAATAGTTTACAAGATACAACCACACTACATAATGGAGTCAAAATGCCTTGGTTTGGCCTTGGTGTATATAAGGTTCAGGAGGGTGAAGAAGCGCTGCAATCTGTGAAGGCCGCGATTAAAGCTGGCTACAGAAGCATTGATACTGCTGCTCTTTATCAAAATGAAGAAAGTGTAGGTCAAGCCATTAAGGAATCTGGAGTGCCACGAGAAGAGTTGTTCATTACCACTAAAGTGTGGAATGAAGACCAGCGCAATGATTCGGTGCTAGAAGCGTTTGAAACTAGCCTGCAAAAACTTGGACTTGATTATGTCGATCTATATTTAATCCACTGGCCAGTAAAAGAAAAATACAAACAAACTTGGAAGGTTCTTGAACAACTTTATAAAGAGGGGCGTGTTCGGGCAATTGGCGTCAGCAACTTCCAAATTCACCATCTAGAAGACTTACTATCCGTGGCTGAGATTAAACCAATGGTAAATCAAGTGGAATTACATCCACTTTTAGCACAGCCTGAGCTTCGTGAGTATTGCAAGAAACAGGAAATTCAAATAGAAGCTTGGGCTCCACTTGGCCAAGGAAGACTTCTTGAACACCCTATTTTACAAGAAATCGCAGCAAAGTATAACAAAACAACGGCTCAAGTGATTTTACGCTGGGATATTCAAAACCAAATTGTCACCATTCCAAAGTCAGTGAAAGAAGTCCGTATTATCGAAAATGCCAATATTTTTGATTTTTCGTTATCCGAAAGCGATATCCAGAAAATTACCGCCCTAAACGAAAACAAACGATTCGGTGCAGATCCCGATAACTTTAATTTTTAAGATTGCATTGGGTAAAAGCAAAACCTCATGATTTAATCATGAGGTCTTATTTTATATATTGAGCCGTTCTACATGAAACCACGTTACACCACTTACTTCATGATCCATTTTGTTTCTTTAAATAGTTTCTCCGCACCATTTCGTCGTAAATATCTTTAAACAAGATATCGCTGTTTCTACCTTCTATTACCTCTTTAATATAAGAATCTCTTATTTTGTAAAAAGCTTCGAGGTTGAAAATATTCTTATATTTATCAATCGATCCGAGGACGTCTAGCGTCAATAAGGTTCTTTTACATTTCAAACATCTGCCGCAATTCTTGATTCTGACGAGACAAACATTTAAATATTTGTAGGAGAGTTCAAATTGTGAAACCATTTGTGTTTTCCGCACTCGTGAATAATTACTTCCTGCTGAATAGAAGGACACGTTTTCTGTTGATAACAAAGGCAGACTAATCACGTCATAGGAGGCCGAATCCTGATTAAACTTGGCATTTACGGTTTGATAGCCAGCTGAATAGTAATAAACATGAAACAACTTTTGAAATACTAACAGCGCCGATACGTTGCGTAAGGTATGGGTTCTTACAAAGCTCATCTTTAAGATATCGTTGATATTACTATCTACCACAATCAAATCTTTCCCTAACTCTTGAGCACATGCCTTTGCCCATGCTGCCCTGTCTTGATAAATTTTCTCTTGCCACTTCCTGCTTCCCATCATTTGATTGGATCCTGTATTAAAAAAGGTAAAATGAGTAATTTGATAATTTCCTGGAACAGCCCCACCTAGGTGTGCATAAGCGGTACACAAAGAATCAATTCCGCAAGATAACCCAGTACCGACTGCGCCCTCATTAGGCAAAGGTGTTGAATGAAGGTTATCGCATAGGACTTTAATCCGCTTATGTTTATAGATTTGAGCCATTAATGGGATTAAATGGTGATTTAAAGAATAATACAATTTTTCAGAGACAGCACCTTTGACCAGGATATTTTGTCCATTTTTTAGTGCTAGCCAAAGCAGACCAACCAAAAAGGCATCGACTCGTTCTGTAGTCATATACGTTCCATATCTCTCACTCGTCTCATACCAAAGTATATTCTCCATTCCTGCATCATCAAATCTAGCTTGCAAACGCACTTTCCCATTCATGTTTACTTTTTCCGGTTGGTATATAGTAAGCAATGTAGTCACCGCCATTAATTAATTACCTACTATACTATGTAAAAAAATCTCAATGTATTGGACAAACCCACACATCAAAAGGAAAAACCACCAACTGATTTGGTGGTCTCCTATTTCAGAGGCATGAACATTAACGATTTTTCCCTGCTTTCAAAAGCCCTTTTATCTGAAACATAGCTGCTTTACCTTCTTTACGTTCTATAGCTTGAACGAAGCTGCTCACAACGATTAATTCAGCTAATAATCCCAGCGAAAGGCCTATCGCGCCGATGGCACCATTCCATTCCGCCGCAAAATTCACGCCAATGACTAAAGATATCAATGTAACTACAAAATTGGCAGACTGAGAAAAAATTGTTACCTTCGTGCGTTTGTACACCATTAATAAACCGTTAAAGTAATCTACGAATGGAAACACAAGCGCCATTAACATCGTAACTTTGAATACCTGTATGCTTGCGTCCAACAACCTTCCGCTGACCCCTATGACATGTTCAAAAAACAATTCCCCCAGCGGAGTATACGATAGAATAGCTACCAATATACACGGGACAAAACCGATTAAAAGTAAAAACTTTTTTACCAGAACATGATGTTCTCCATAAAAATTGATAACAATTTGATGGATATAGGAGAAAAAACTTAAAATCAATTGAGTTACACTCAGGGCGATGGCGTAACTTGCAATCGCCAGCTCAATATTAACGGTTTTACCTAAAGCAATATTGATGGCAGGACCAATCATAACGACAATCACAGAAGATAACATAAGCGGGCTATAAAATTTAAAGATACTTTTCTTTGACTCTATTTTTAGTTCATGCTTCTCGGGCATTTTACGTACTAACGATCTCGCTTCTATGAAGCTAATGATACACTCGACGATCATACCGATTAAAAAAATCATCGCACCGGATACTCCTGTAATGTTACCAGTGTGAATGAAATATAAGGACAACAAATACATGGCGGCTAGTCTTATGACCATACCAATGGTTAACCATTTTGTTTGTCGATTATAAATAATGACACCCTGCGCTAAACAACGAAGTGCAGAAAAAATCGTGACGATGATAAGTACTTGGTAAATCGCCTTTATATCATCCACCATATTGGCTTTTGCTCCAAAGATTTTTGCAAAAATTAAATCTCCTGCCGGTGTGTAAGCCACTGCAAATGCAACCAGCATTAAACTTCCGATTAGGTAAAAGGAAAAATAGGACATTAACTTATACGATTCTTTATCACGCACCAATGAAGAACAAGTCTGCCTGAGCAAATTTCCCAGTCGTTCCGTAATAACAAACAGACTCATCGCAATCGCGTAACTTGCCAAAATAAATTCAGAATGATCCGCTCTAACTAACGTACTGTTGATAATAATATGGGAGATCGTAACAAGACTCGCAGATAATGCTAAGGGAATAAAGAAAATGAACAAGGATTTCATATTCAGTTCTTCTTTAGTTTTTTTCATTCTCTCCAACACCTTTTAATTAGACTATCTTCCTAAATTTATTTCGGTACACTAAATTTATTCCATTTTATTATAAATCCTATCGTTTTTAATGGATATAATTATTTTTATCAAAAGGCTGTTTTCGTGAAGATTGTTGTTAAAATCTTAAAGCCGATTTTAACGTAGAATAACCTGTTTTGAGCTTTAGAACTAAGTATGCAGTCTCTTTTCTCATTAATTTAGGCTTTGCTCAATAAAAATAATGCTCAATCAATGGTATATACTTTCAAAAAGCAACAATATTTGAGAAAAGAGCCTACCAAAATGAAAATAACACCGACTCTTTTGACGAATGCCGGTGTTAGAAACCTTTTTAATCATTACTCTCTAATAATGGAATCTTAACTTCTACCCCTAAACGTGTAAGTAACTTAGCCAGGGTTTCAAGGCCAGATTTCGGATTGATTTTCGTTTCAAGGTAATAGGTAGTACCTAAAAGTTTCGATTTATACGTATGCAATTGGGTAAAATTCCGTTTATCTTTATGAATCGGTTCAAGCGCCATGGCATAGCGTTTCCCCGAATCGGTGGAACCAAGAACAACTCCCTCTTTTATCATTTCATGAAGAGGAAGATGATGATCCTCAATCCAATTTAAACCTTCTTTCCAAAGCGCCGGCACGCTTTCACCACGAATAACCGTGTTGCCTTTTCCGAGCTTAACATTGATATACAAGGAATCCCATTTTTTTGTCCGAATAGACTCCTCAACTTCTGGTACAACGGCGGAGGCTTTTTCATTTGCTTTTTTCTTCAGCTGCTCAAACAACTTTTCTACTGTTCCAATCCCTACATTTTCATATTTTGCCAGAATCACAAGCTCCTTCGGCAGCTGCCCAACACTTTCAATTTGATCTTCATTAAGTTGCCTTAATAGGCTTGGAATACCAGTGAATTCATCCGAGGTAAGCGGGACCTTGGATAGTTCCTCGGTGACAATGATATGGTCAGCCTTGTAAAAAAAGAACAATTCACCTTGTCGTTCAAGCGATAGCTTCCTTCTAATTTTTTCTTCCTCAATAAAGGTCCTTAATTCTTCAAAGAAAATTTCGTCATTCTTTTCGCTATAACGTTTCACATGCTTGTGAAGACCGGCTAGATTCTTAGGCAGCTCACTCATGATCCGTGCTTGCTGTTCTGCTCCTAATCGAATCAGAAAGGTTTCGGATTTATCAAATCGTTGTGGCAGCAGAAAAGCATCGCGAAGAAAATAGGGAACTTCTAATTGTCTGCCATTAAATGTAATCGTACGAATCGTCGTCACTCCTGGAATTCCCTCTTCCACTACGGGTACTTCTGCTTCCAGCGTTTCAACGCTTACTGCAGCTTCTGCGAGTCCAGACTCAGGAGAGAGCTTTTCCACCGAATTAGAAAGAAGCTCTTCAAGTGACTTGAGTCTAATTTCCAACTCAGACATATCATATCTTTTTTCCATAATTGGAGATGGATCCTGATAATCCGGAACGGTAATATCTATCGGACCGTATACCTCTACATACCATTTGACAATTTTATATAATGCTTCCCAAGACAATAGCGCCTCAGAATACCGGAACATTCTTGAATTATGGGCGGCTTGATTTCCGATTTGCCTAACAAAATGGAGAGCATCTCGTATCTCAGGTATTAAATATCCTTTGTCATTAAGCATATCCAGCTGATCTTTTAAATTAGCTCGAGGATCTTCTGTCAATTCCTCAGCTCGAATCACCTGCTGCAAAATATTCTCCACAAACACACGTGCGTGCGTCAGCATCGTTCTGGGGCTGGTAAAAATACTATTTTCCAATTCACGTGCAACTAACGCCAGTTCTTTAGAAAGCGGCTCCATAAATTGATAGAAGTAAGATTGTTTATCCATTTGCTAGCTCCTCTAAATATATAATATTCTTATTTTATCATACCGGAGCACACTTGGAATATACTAGTAGATTACGCAATTAAGAAAAGCCGCCTCTAGTAGAGAACGGCTTTCTTATGCTTAATTTAATTTGTAAAAATAGTACCAATGATTTGGTCATATGACATTCCACTATTGACTGTATAGGAACCTGGACGTAAAGCGTTTTGTAACCCTCTAGCTTCAATATCCTGCGTGAAGGCAAACGCATCAGGGATCAAACTTGCCTGAACGAGCACATTCGCCACATCGATACTAGTCATCCCATCTGCTACGTTGACTACGACTTGGGTCACGGGTTTATCCTTTTCTTCTTTATCAGCAGGCTTCGTTTCAACATCCTTTGCTGCTTGCAAAGTCTTTTCTAACTCTTCTTTTGTTTGGACCACATAACCGGCAGATTCAAGCTCATCCTTCATCTGTGCTGCCGTTAGTTGACCCTTTTCGGAAGATTTAGCTGGAGCTTTTTGAGTGGTAGTATCATCGGTGAAGTAAACAACACCACAAATCGTTGTGGCAATTAGAATTCCTGCTGCAAAGCTGCTCAATAAGTTAATTCGCATTGGCAACTAGTCCCCCTTCATCCTTTATTTTCAGATAAGGTGTTAGCAGCTGTTCAATTTCAGTTACTGGTACTTCTTTCATCTCAGCGATGCTTTCAATCGAGTAATTACGTCTATATAAGTCTATTACTTCACGCATAAAAAGCTTCTCTTCTGCAGAAAGTTGAATTCCAGCTTCTTTTGTTACCACTTCTATATCAAGCTCGATATCTCGGATTGAGTCTTGAATGCTATTGATTTCTTTCATCATGGATACATGTACTAAATCAATTTGCTTTTTTTCAAGCTTAGAGTCACGGTATGTCTTAACTATTGAAAAAACAAGCAATAATGCGGAAAGAAGAAACAATCCGAATAATGTCCATTCCATCGAAATCTACCTCCTTCTTTTTAATAGACCAACACAAGAATCTATTATACATCCAAAATAAATAAATTTCGATTTTATTCTACAAAATACATCAAAAGTCTGAGAGATTTGTCAAAAGCAGGTAATTCATATTACGCACTAATTGTATGTTTTTTTGTACAGGAGTATATATTTATCCAATAAAAAAGGCCGCTTCACAACGTGAAAAACGGCTATAACCATACAAAGTTCTTCTCCCTAAAGAGAGTTTGCGTCCATCCCCATTTGGCTCCATTCTTCTCGTGATGGTCCATACACACCTGGGACCTTCAATCCAGCTTGGCGCATAAGAACGGTCATCTGTCCACGATGATGAATGATATGCTTGTTAAGCATATTAAGCATAACGGATCTTGGCAGGTCCATTCCAAATACATTTTTCGTTTCACTTAGGGATTGGTCTGTCCACTGTTCCCTTATAGCTTCACTGGTTTCTGCACTTACACTCCGGAACGTCTCAGCGATTTCCCTAGCTGAGGTTGGAAGGTCAGCTTCGTTTAACGAACTTTTTACTGTTATACCAAACTCCATTAACATACCGGGTGTACTCGCAACAATATGCCAGGCAATTTCTCCTAACGTGCGATCTTCCGGAGAAACTCTTTGTTGAAGCGACTCATCTGTTAAAGTATCCAAAACTTTTTGGGTAGAAGCTGCTTCTTGATTCCATTCGTTAATAAAATGAGCGATAGCTGTATACATTGTATTTCCTCCATTACGTTTTGTTTTTTGATTGCAGTACCATAATATACCATTTTTACCGATAATACAAAATTGGCCATACTAACATTTCCTGATGTGATGTTTTTATTCTCAAATCGTTATTCCCGTGATAGAATCTTAACGTTGTAAAATAAGTCTAGTAAACATAGATTATCGGTGGTGTGTGGTGAAAGAAACTGTATTAGTTCAACATAAAAAAAGAACCAGGCTTGATTTAAGCTTTATAAAAAAGGACATCGTTTTTACCGTTTCTCTTGTCTTAGCTACTGGGAGCTGTTTATTCCAAATTCCTAAAATAGAGTACCTAAGCTTTCCGGTATTGATTAGTTTATTTAACCTAATGCTTGTGATTAAAGCTTTCGAGGAACTAAGAATTTTAGACAAATTTGCAATCTCGATATTAAATAAATGCAATAATCGTAAATCAGTCTCAGCCATTCTCATCCTGTTATGTTTTTTCAGCTCGATGTTGGTTACAAACGATGTGGCGTTACTTACATTCGTCCCCCTGACCCTTGTGATTAGCAGGAAAACGAAAACGCCCCTGATGGAAACGATAATATTACAAACAATTGCAGCAAATATCGGAAGCAGTCTTACGCCTATGGGAAATCCACAAAATTTGTTTATTTATTCTTATTACGGAATAACTGCTATGCCGTTTTTTGCGACAGTGCTATTAATTGCTATTCTAGGTATCATTTCTTTATATTTCTTTATTCAAAGACTGGATAAGAAAGAATTGAAGGTAGAGATTCCTCCGATACAGGTTAATGATCCTAAGAGAACAATGGTTTGGGGAATGGTTTTAGTGGTTATCATCGCTTCCATTTTCGGTGTCATTCCTTATCAAGTTGCGTTAATCATTACTTTAATTACAGTTGCCGTTTTAAATCGGAAACTCTTGTTTAAAATTGATTATTTCCTACTATTAACTTTTATTTGTTTTTTTATCTTTGTAGGAAATATCTCGAATACAAACGCCGTCCACACAATGGCTAGTGCTAGTCTGAAGGACGCCGATACCATCTATTTCAACTCGATTCTAATAAGCCAATTTATCAGCAATGTCCCTGCTTCTATCCTTTTGGCAGAATTCACAACCAATTGGAAACCTTTATTATTAGGAGTGAATATCGGTGGACTTGGAACCATTATTGCTTCAATGGCTAGTGTAATCTCCTATAAATTGTATATTCAAACCTATCCAAACGATGGTAAAAAATATTTGCTAAAATTTAGTATATACAATTTTTCATTTTTAGCATTTTTAACCTTTATCCCGTACGTCATTTTAAAAATCCTAAAAATATTTTAACCCGCTATCAAAATATAGCGGTTTTTTTTTACTTTACGACTAAAAATTTCATCAACGTACATAGTAAAAATAAAACAAAAATATGGAATCAAGGAGTAATCGTATGAACATAAAATGGAAAACTACTATTTTGATTACTTTACTTTCACTAGGATTATTAACATCATGCAACACTGAAAAAAGAGAATCACTAAATCGGGAAAATGATGTAAATTTCCGTCCTATTCGTTATGAGCGTAAACCGAATATAAACGAAAGCAATAACGAATATAAAAACCAAGATAACAGACTTGACCTTCAGGATGAAACCCCTGAGCAAACAGATCATAAAAGAAGATAAAACCCTCCAACATATGTCAACTGTCCACCCCAGACGAACAAATAGGCTGTTTTGTCCACGAGCGGTGACAGGCACCAAAAAACGTGTACCAAAAAAAGGCACCATTGGCGCCTTTTATCCTGTTTTTTTCAGTAGGTATTTGATTTTGTCTACGACGTTTTTTGGATGTGGTGTGCTGTTGATGAGCAGCAGCAGTTGGATGATGACTACTGGCAGGAATGTTTTTCTGTACGCTAGGTACTTCGGTTCCCAACCGCAGGCAAATTTGCTTTTAAATTCTTTGAGTCCTTTGAAGTTATACAATGAATTACCATGTAGGTAAGCTAGTCTAATGAACTTTTCACTCTTGAAAGAGTATTTGCAATCTCCTACATTTGAAAGTGGAGCCATTCCCAAACTACAATTCTGGTACCCGTGTTCCTTTGCCCACTTAAAGATTTGAATAAATAAAACATCCATCGTTCCATGCGGGCTATCTGGTAATTTTCTCATTAAGTCGATGGTAATCGACTTTTTGTGATCAGTGGCAAGTGTAGCAAAAGCAATAACCTTCCCTTGTGGGTCATTTAATACTGCAATCGGAAAACAAGATACATATTCCTCACTAAAGGAAACAACGGAAAATCCCTTTTCCTTTTGGTTTCCTAGCCACGAATCTGATACTCCTTTTAATTCTGAAATTACCTCCTTAGAATAAGGTGGTAGGGTTACGCTGAAGGTATAAGAATTACGGACAAATTTGTTCAGTCTAGTTCGTAATTTAGCACCCTGCTTGCCCTCAATCGAAAAGTTAGGAAGATTAACAATTCCTTCTTCCCCTAACTTCAAGAATCGATAGCCTGTATCATGATAGAGATGCATGAATCGCGGGCTAATTTGATAGAATATCGGCTTCAGCCCTTTACTTACACTGTATTCCTGGAATTCTTTGATAGACTCAGGAATCAAGGACTCTGCACCTATCGGGTCTCCCAATACCACTAATTTATTTCCTATTCGCTTATAAACCATTAGCACTTGGTCTTTCACAGCCCAATATACATCCTTATCCTGTAACAAAATAAGATGGGATACATGATTACCGCCATGTTCTTCTAAGAACCCAATGACTCGGTCTAATTGGGAGTCTATGTTACTTGGAGTTAATTTATTTTTAGCATTTAGCTTATTTATTTTATAAAAAATAAAAAAAACAATAATCAGAATCGAAAAATACCATAATGTGGTATCAAACATGCAGGCACTACCCCCTAGTATAGTTCACCTAAATAAAGATACCATAATAATAGATTGATATGAACATTGATTTTTTCTAATTTAGAAACTATAAATAACTACTTTACATAAAAGAAAAAAGTCGTAGCAGCGAATCAAGAATCTCTAACAAAAAAATTCACACAAAATGCTTGGATTTTACGAAATCCAAGCATTTTGTGTTTTTTTATTCTTCCACTTTTTGGGTGTAATATTGATAGCCAAGGTATTGGTAGTTTTGTCTCTTATACATTTGTTTTGGAGTGTCCTGCCCATCTGCAACTAAAATAACGGTCTTATCGTGGAAGGTTTCCATAACAAATTTTTGGATTCTGCTGCCGATCCCCTTCTTTTGAAAGGCTTCATCCACACCAAGGTTATCAATTTCAGCTGTTTCTTCTGAAATAATCACATCCACTGCCCCCGCTGGCGTTCCTTTATATAAAGCAAGCAACTGCATGACATTCGGGTCCTCAAAAATCTTCTTATTTAACTCTACCTTTTGATTGGCAAAATTACTACCAAACACGATATCTTGCTGATACTGTAAAGCGAGAAAAGCTTTCAAATTTTGTTCGGTTACAATTTGAACCTCAATATCTGGGTTATCCTTTACCTTAGGAAATTGATTCGGTTGAATTGCATATAATTCTAGAAATCCAAGATCATAATTTTCCTGGTTTAAGTAATTCACTAACTCAGCAGGAATTTTTTCATTGGCTGGAAATTTAAATTTTACATGCTTCTGATTATTTTTTCGATGGAAATCTCGTAAATAACGTTCTGCCACTTTTAATTCATCTAGTGTAGGAAAGGTTTTAAACTCAATATAATTACTATCGTATCGCGATAACATTTCAGGAAAGTGATAGTGTTGGTATAAATCATTTTCTGTCATTAAATGAGTATGTTTATGAATATTCTCAAATGTAATTTGCATGATGCGATCCCCTTTTGCATGGATTAACTAGTAATTTTTTATAAATCCTTTAGCAATTTCATTAAATCCTCTCTTGTAACAGACATCTTTAAGACACCCCTTTTTTGATAATCAATGATCGCTTGAAGAGTAAGAATAGTTGGTGGTGCAAGTTTAATCTTTTTATTTTGAAACGCAGTTAATGCCTCTTCTGGATTAATCCATAAAGCTCCATCAATTTCCTTTTGATCTGGTTCTGGGGTTTGTCCTTGTGGGAGTTTTGCTAGAAAAAAACGGGTATCAAAACGAATTGGACTTTCCTCAGGTGTAATAATTTGACCGAAATACGTTAAACATTGAGGATCAAAATAAAGCTTTTCTTGCTCTAACACTCGAATAAAAGGGATATCACCTTTTACAAGATCATTTCGATATTTCATTTCCTTTTCTTTTGGCAATATTACCGGAAAACCATCTATCGTATTACCCAACAATATTCCAACTTCTTCAAACAATTCTCTAGCTGCAGCAATATAATGTGAAAGACTAATAGAAAGTCGTGCTTTATCACAATTCACATAATCATTTTCAACAAATCTATCCTGACTTTCTACGGCTCCTCCTGGGAAAACGTGAAATCCCCCCATAAACTTCATTGTGAGGGGGCGTTTTGTTAAATACACCCTTGATAATTCGTCCATCAATACAACGGTTGAAGCCGGTTTAGGAGTTGCAGCCAATTGAGTTCCACCCCTTTTTTAAAAAAATCGTTTAATCCGATCATATATTTTATTCCACTTCTTACAAGATAACTCCTTTATTAAGCTTTCATTCTTGTTTTTTCCAATATTCAGATATAAACTCATTTACCATTTCGTTTAAACTAGCTTTTTTTTGCTTTTTTAACCATTCGACTTGATTGATTGGCAGATTTAATTTTAGGCTAATATTCTCATTCGGCATTTCTACTTTTCTAATCTCTTCTAATGTAATTCCCTCTTCTACATTCGGAAACGATGAACTATTTTCATTCACCCTTTCAAGCTCTTCATACTCATCTATAGTGTCGAGGTCACAGAATAAATTAAGCTGTGGCAATCCCCCAGATAAGGTTTTTAAGTGCATAATGGAATCAATCAGCCTGCCACTCTCTAGTTCTATCTCAATGATTAAATTTTGCTCTTTCTTGTATTTTCTCTCGGTCACTTCACTAACGATCAAATCCAATTCAAGTGTATATCCCGAAGTAGATTCAAAGATATAAATGGCGCTATTAAAAATATGTATAGTCTCACCATCAATTTTAACCGACTTCACTGCAGTCATAATCAATTCCTCCATAAAGCAGTAACAATAATAATCTCATTTTATACCAAATTAACATTCATATAAAGATGCTACAGAATTAACAAATAAAGTTAAAGAAATGTTCACAGCATATTATGCTTGATTGCGTTAAAATAAAGTAGAAAATAACATGTGATGTACTTCACAATAAGAGCAGTGAGAAAGAAGGAAATTTAATCATGTCATTATACAAGCCCGATCAAATATTAGAAATATCCATTAAAAATGGAATAAAAAAAACATGTTATCCTTTATTAACTACGATTCTATTAGGTTTCCAGGCAGGTGCATTTATTTCATTAGGTTTTCTGCTATATATACGTATTACAGCCCCCTTATCCGAAGGTTTATCTGGACTTAGCGCAATTTTAGGTGCCTCTGTCTTTCCGATTGGACTAATCCTAACATTAATAGCAGGCGGAGAACTTCTTACAGGAAATATGATGGTAGTTCCACTCGCAAGGTTTGCAAAAAAAATTAATACTAAACAGGTCTTGCAGAACTGGCTCCTCATCACGTTTAGCAATTTTTTAGGCGCCATATTCGTGGCATACTTTTTTGGACACATTGTAGGGTTAACAGAAACAGGCCTATATTTGGAAAGTACCGTACATATTGCTGAACATAAGGTAGATGCTACCTTTCTTCAGGCTTTTGTTTCAGCTATCGGGTGTAACTGGCTTGTGGCTGCAGCTGTCTGGTTATCGTACGGAAGTGAGGACATGATGGGTAAAATCGCGGGAATTTGGTTCCCGACTATGGCTTTTGTCGCAATTGGATTCCAACACGTTGTTGCTAACATGTTTGTCATCCCAGCAGCGATATTTGCTGGACACCTCAATTGGATGGATTATGTACGCAACTTTATTCCGGTTTTCTTAGGTAATGCCATTGGCGGAGCACTCTTTATTGGAATGGCGTTTTGGTTTGCTTACAAAAAGAATGAATACACTGTAATAGAAGGGGCTAAAAAGACTGGAATCTTAGATAAAAAAATGGGA
>JAPSKD010000098.1 GCA_031177865.1 Bacillus sp. (in: firmicutes)
CTTCCAGTAATTTACAAACTTACAGCATTATGGGCTGGGAATTCAGGATCCTTGTTATTATGGACTTTCTTCTTAGTTCTTTACACCGTAATGATTGCCTTCTCAAGAAAAATGAGAGGAAATCCGATGGTCCCTTATATTTCCGCTATTCTACTAGGAAATATCGTATTCTTCTTTTTAATCCTTGGGTTTGTTGCAAAACCGTTTGTGTTATTGGACAAAGTTCCAATTGAAGGTCATGGCTTAAACCCAATGCTACAAAATCCAGGTATGATTATCCATCCAGTTACACTTTACCTTGGTTATGTAGGACTGGCTATCCCATTTGCGTTTGCAATGGCAGCACTTATATTGAAAAACGTCGATGATTTCTGGATTAAAATGACTAGACGCTGGACAATAATTGCTTGGTTGTTTTTAAGTCTCGGTAATATATTTGGCGGCCAGTGGGCTTATGTAGAGCTAGGCTGGGGTGGTTACTGGGCATGGGATCCGGTTGAAAATGCTTCCTTCATGCCTTGGTTAACGGCCACTGCGTTCTTACATTCAGTGATGATTCAAGAACGGAAAAACATGTTAAAGGTTTGGAACATAGGCTTAATCATTACTTCTTATGCTTTAACATTATTTGGAACATTCCTTGTTCGAAGCGGTGTCTTAACTTCCGTTCATGCATTCGCTAACTCAAATCTAGGATTATACTTCTTAATCTTTATGGGTGTAATGGTCATTGCTGCCCTATATGTGCTAATGAGTCGTTACAATCTTCTTAAACGCAGTGCAGGAGAATTCAATTCATATATATCAAAAGAAAGCAGTTTCTTAATTAATAACTTATTGTTAGTGGGAGCGGCATTTGGTGTATTCTGGGGAACAGTATTTCCGCTAGTATCTGAAGCGGTACGTGGTACGAAGGTTACAGTAGGAATGCCATTCTTTAATACCGTTCAAGCCCCAATTCTATTATCTATGATGTTTTTAATGGCAGTTTGTCCACTGCTGGCATGGCAAAGATCTTCGCTTAAGAACTTAAAGAAAAACTTTTTAATACCGGCAATCCTTGCCGTTACAGCTATGGCATTGATGGTGGTACTAGGAATTCAAAAAGCCTGGGCAGTAATCGGATTTGGAGTTATTGTTCTACTTTTTATCACACACTTCCTAGAGTTTTACCGTGGTGTCAAAGCACGTAGAAAAATGACAAATGAAAAAGTTTATCTTTCACTTTATCGCTTAATGACTAAAAACCGTCGCAGATATGGTGGTTATATTGTTCATATCGGTATAGCGTTTATCGCAATGGGAATTATCGGCTCACAAAATTATGACGTACAAACGATGAAAACAGTGAACTTAGGAGATTCCATTGAACTGAAGGATTATCGAATTAATTACGAACGCCTTGATCAAAAAAGAGAAGGTATTAATGACATCGTTTATGCTGAAATGACTGTTTTCAGGAATGGTAAACGTATTGGAACGATACAGCCTGAGAAAGTATTTTATGGAAACTGGGATCAACCATCATCGGAAGTGGGACTAATCACATCCTTAAAAGAGGATTTATACGTTGTTTTAAGTGATTGGGAAGACGACGGAAAGGCAACTTTTATTGTAAAAATCAACCCAATGATTACTTGGCTTTGGATTGGCTCTTTCATGATTGTGATTGGCTCACTATTTGCCGTTTGGAATGGAAAATATCAAAATATTACTCCAAGGTACACAGGAGTACGCAAAGAGGTGTCTTAATGTGAAAAGTAAAATTTATATTGGACTCCTTCTGATTGCATTTATTTTTCAGGCTTCCTTCTTCCAGGTCGAAGCGCAAGAGTTTGACTATAAATCTAAGGAATTCGAAGCAGCAGCGTCACAATTTATGTGTA
Organism: Bacillus sp. (in: firmicutes); assembly: GCA_031177865.1. Lineage (GTDB taxonomy): Bacteria > Bacillota > Bacilli > Bacillales > Cytobacillaceae > Neobacillus. The sequence continues at coordinate 1,887 of JAPSKD010000098.1, forward strand.
CATGCGGCTGTGGTCAGGACCATTTTGAATGTGACCCTAAGACTTGTAATCTCACAATTGGCTTTAAGGAAGACATTGTTGAAATGATGAACAAGGGCTGGGATAAGGATAAAATTCGTGAATACTACGTTAATATTTACGGTGAAGAAATTTTAACTGCCCCAGAAAAAAGCGGTTTCAGTTTAGTTGCTTGGGTACTGCCATTTGTAGTTTTAGCAATTGCAGGGGTGGCAATATTCTTCATCATTCGTAAATGGGTGAAGAAAAAGGGAACAGAAGAACTAACTCCAGACAACGAAAGCGATAAGGATGTAGTAGAAGAAGAAATCCTCTCATCTATGATTGAAGAAGAACGCAAAAAGTACCTTTAGGATGTGAACATAATGCAAGAAATTTCGATCATTTCAATGATATTTACCGCTGCTCTTGTGCTCATTTGTTTAATTCTTGTTCTAGCCCCTTTCTTTTCTTGGGATTCATATTTAAGTTTCGCGAACAAGGGTCAAGATTCTGCATCGAACAAAGAAATGCTTTTATCCACTCTCAATGAGCTAGAGTTTGAATACAAAATGGATAAAATCTCCCACGCAGATTACACAAATCTAAAGAAACAATATGAAGCACAAGTTGTTAGCATTATGAAGGATGAAGAAGAACAAATAATATCTCAGACAGTCGACAAGGATTTAATGGCTGAAATAGAAAGTGAAATCGAAGCTTCGATGAAGAAATATCAAAATAAAAAGGGGGAAGGAAAGTGATTAAGAAAATCACCGTTTTCCTCCTCGGGCTGCAGCTGCTCATTCCTATCCACGGAATGGCAGCTGCAGAATCAGCGATATCTGTTGATGTACATTATCTCGTCGTTAGCCCTGCAGAAGATGGTTCAACCAATATGATGAACATGGTGAACTACACCAATACAACAGCAGAGGAATTTAAAGGTGACAGCACGGGTGAAGCAGTTCTGAATGTCACTATCCCGACAGGAGCAATAGGATTCACCTTTTTAGATAACAAAATTGCTCAAAAACAGGTTGATACCGGATTTATCACTACAGATCCTATTCCAGCCAATCAGACCGTAGTTTTGCCATATAGTTATAGAATGGCAAAAGGCAAAGAAATTAATTTAAGCTTTGACTATCCTGTTCAAATGATGCAAATTCTTGTACCAGAGGGAATGGGAAGCATTGAATTTAAGAATGTTACAGCAACCAATCAAGGTCTGTTCAAAATGGATGATCAAAATTATCAGGGGTACAGTGTTGAAGGCATTCAAGCCCAACAATCCTTTACCATGGTCTATGACAAAGAGAAACAACCGTCACCAAGTGAAACACAAGGTTCTAACATGCAGGGAGTAAGTGCAACAGAAGGAAATGTAACCAAAACTGCACCTGCGTTCCATAATCCCGGCCACCTTCGAATGTGGTTACAATCGCCACTGCGCAGCTGGGATCCACATGTTTTCTTAATTGTGATGGGTGCGATTATTATCGCAGCATTGTCCTATTTTGCCTATTTTAGAATGAAGGCTAGAGCGGAAGAAAAGAGGCTCGGAGCGGATAAGGAAGAATCAGCATTTAAAAACCTTATGGCAAAGCAAAAAGCGATTATGGATAAAATCCTTGAATTAGAAGAAAACTTCGGTGATGGAAATATGACGGAAGAGGATTATCAAGCTAAATTGGCTGCTTATAAACAGCATTTAATACAAGTAAAAATGAATTTACGTCAATTTGTAGAGTAGCGGTCGGAATGCGAGGGATACTAGATGATTGAAATAAAAAGGCTTACAAAGCAAGCCGATAACAAGTTAATTCTACGAGGTATTGACATTTCAATTACTCATGGCGAAACAGTTGCTATACTTGGTCCAAATGGTGCAGGAAAAAGCACACTGCTTAAAGTGTTGGCAACATTAATCAAGCCAGCATCAGGCCTTGTAAAGATTAACGGATTGGATTTAAAAAAGGATCATATTAAAGTAAAAAAAATGTTTGGTTACTTACCGCATTCTAGCTTGTTATACGATCACTACACGCCATTAGAAAATTTAGTTTTCTTTGGTAACCTATATGGTGTCAAGGATGTTGAAAATAGAGCAAGAAAACTTGTAAATGAGGTAGGTTTGTCATTCTTTATCAATGAACCTGTAAAAAATTTTTCACGCGGGATGATTCAAAGGATAGCGATTGCTAGAGCCATCATTCATGAACCGAAAATCATGCTGCTAGACGAACCACATACTGGGTTGGATCAAGGTGCCATTACTATTTTAAATAATGTTGTCCTTTCTATGAAAGAGAAAGGTTGTACAACATTAATGGTGACTCATGATTTTAAGCAAGCTGCAGCAATATGTGATCGAATTATCATTGTGAAAAATGGGAAGATTGCTGATGATTTTAAAATAACTAATAAATCACTAAGTTTAGTTTCTGAAAAATATCAGGTGTTAGTAGAGGGGGGTCCTGATGTTTAGAACAGCCCTCACTATAGCAAAAAAAGATATTTATTCAGAATTAAGAACAAAGCAAGTTTTGGGAACCATGATCATTTTTGCTGGTTTGGTCATCTTAGTACTAAGCTTTGCTTTTGACCCAGCAAACAATACAACAAAAGCAGTTATTCCCGGTGCTGTTTGGATCATCATCGTCTTTTCAGGGATATTGGGACTAAATCGCTCGTTAGTATCAGAACAGCGAAATGATACGATGCATGGTTTACTCGTTGCACCTATGGATGCTTCTAGCATTTATTTAGGTAAATTCATGGCAAACTTCTCAATGATTTTAATAGTAGAAATTGTATCCATTCCTTTTCTCTTTCTCTTATTTGATTTTAAAATGACCGGCAGCCTTCTCTATTTCATATTAGTATTATTTGTCGGTAGTTTTGGATTCATTGCGATTGGAACTTTTTTAGCAGCACTTGCTTCCAATTCAAAGAGTAGTGAAATGTTATTACCGCTTTTGCTTTTCCCAATGACAAGCCCTGTCTTGATTGGTGTTACGCAGGCAACAAAAATTATTCTAACGAATATGGAGAAATTACCGACTGCTATTTCCTGGATGCAATTGGTCGCTGCCTATGACGTAATTTTCTTAGTTCTTTGTTTTTTACTAATTGAGTATGTTCTGGAGGTTTAAGTATGAATCTTGAAAGAGAAAAGGCACCTCTTCCGATAGTAGATTTGGCCCCAGTGAAAAGTCCTTTGCTAACCAAATTATTATATGGTGGTATGGTAGTTTCAATGTTAGCCGCATTCTACTTTATATTTATGTATGCTGAGATTGAAAAGACAATGGGTGCTGTACAAAAGATATTTTATATGCATGTTCCATCAGCATGGGTAGCATTTTTAGCATTCTTCGTGACCTTTGTCTTTAGTATCCTATTCTTAATAAAACGTAAAAGAATTTATGACACATATGCCTATGTATCAGCAGAAATAGGGGTAGTTTTTACTGCCATCGTTCTGACCACGGGTCCAATTTGGGCGAAATCTTCTTGGAATACATGGTGGGCATGGGAACCACGCTTAACCACAACATTAATTCTTTTCTTCCTTTATATGGCTTATCTTATGGTTCGCAAGATGGATGGGGTTTGGGATCAAAAAGCAAGGCTTGCTGCGGTATTCGGAATTATCGGCTTTGCAGATGTTCCTATTGTATTCTTTGCGATTCGCTGGTGGCAATCAAAATTCCATCCAATCGTTTTTGGAGATGGTCCTTCTCAACAAGGCGGAGGAATAGCACCAAGTATGCTTGTTACATTATTGGTTACGATTGCGGCATTTACCTTCCTTTATGCCTATCTCCTTCATAAGGGAGTATCATTTGAAAACATGAAAATAAAAGTTGGTCACTACAAAGAAAAATTACGTGAAAGATTGGAAAACTAGGAGGAATTAATCATGGGATTCATGTATGCAGCGTATTCAGTAGTTTGGGTAATTATTTTTGGTTATATGCTTCTAATCGGAAAACGTCATAGCAGTCTTAAAAAAGATATCGAGTTTTTAAAACAATTAGATAGGTAGAAAAATGAAATGGCCTGTTTACACAGAACAGGCCTTTTCTATAAAACTACTTATTTCTGTCAGGAGGAAGCAGAATGAGCAGACGAGTCATTAACTTACTCGTGTTGTTTCTATTAACTGGAATGTTTGGCTTTTTTGGATATAGCTTGGCTAGCAAAGGTGACAATACCGATGTCGGGGATCAAGCCTATAATTTTGAATTGCCAAATTTAGATGGAACAAATACAAAGCTTTCTGATTACAAAGGTGAAATTATCATCCTGAATTATTTTGCTTCATGGTGTAAACCATGTGTGGACGAGGCTCCAGAGCTTGAGGCATTTGCAAAAGATTACGGTGATCAATATAGATTAATCATGATTAACAAGGGTGAAACAAAGGACAGAGTAAGAAAATTCCTGGAAAAATATAATACACCTGCCGTTTATGTATTTGACTACAATTCTAAAATTGCCAAAAAGTATAATGTTACGGGACAGCCGGAAACCTTTGTCATTGATAGAAAAGGAGTCATAAGGGAGCATTACAATGGTCCAGTTACATCTGCTCAATTATATGCAATGGTAAAGAAGTATGACCAATAAAGATAAAAGAGGACTGAATCACTTTTCGGGTGATTCAGTCTTTTTTATCCACCAATTGGATGATAATTATATTCTGCTGATACACTAGCTTTGATCATCAGCTGCCCTGGTTGAATTTGTGTATTGCTGGCGACTTTAGCAAATGCAAATTGCTGGCTTTCATAGGGCTGGATTATGTCGCCGACTTCTATCACGAGTAAGGGAGTGGGATTGAGAGTCACTCTTAATGTATTGGCGATGGTCATCGCTTTATTGCTGGCATTGTTTAAAGCAACAGAAAGTGCTTGTTGGTAATAAGTTTCTTTGTACCTCGTTGTAAATTGGACATTAGCAACATAGTTGGCTCCGTTTTGGACAGCGGTATCTACTACTTTTCCAATAATTGTTAAATCTTCTAGTTTCACCTGTAAAATATGTGTGATTTTATATCCTCGAAAAATTTGAGTTCCTTGATTATAGTCGTATTCCGGTTCAATTCGATAATCAAAGGTTTGTATCTGATTTCTATCAATCCCGGACCTAATGAGAGAATCAATTACCTTGTTCGCAGCGATTGAATTCTGCTGCTGTGCCCCAATTAATTCTTTACTTTCAGTCACTACACCGAGATTAACAGAAGCTGTATCTGGCTGAACGGTGATTTCTCCTTCCCCTCTTACTTTTATTAAGTTGTTTTGTTGGCTCAGGGTATTAAGATTTCCAGGGTTCTGAATATACATGGTCTTTCCTCCTTATTAATATTCCTTACTAAATAAAATACGTTTAGCTAAATGAAGTATTCCTAGTTCTAGTAACTCTCTCGAAAAAATAGAATATAAGGGTATTTTAAAAGAATTGAAATTTTCAAAGTCATATTGCTTATCAAAGGGCATACATTTTAAATAATGAGACAAGCAACACAAGGAGGAAGAAATGTGGAAACGATCATAAAATTCTTACCAAAAAACATTGCCGATCTAATCAGTAAAATCCCTCCTAATCAAAAAGCGGAATTGGAAGAAATCAGAATTCGCATCGGACGGCCTATAGAAATTACGATGAAAGGAGCTCCAAGATTTCTCTCGTACATTATCCAGCAAGAAGATGCTTTCCATTTAATGAATAAAATCAGCCAATTCTCCATCTATACACTTGAGGAAGAGTTGAAGCGAGGGTATATAACAGTTTCAGGAGGTCATCGAATTGGACTTGCAGGAAAGGTGATCCTTGAAGAAGGAAAGGTAAAAGCGATAAGGGATATTGCTTCATTTAACATCCGGATTGCCAAGGAGAAGTTAGGTATAGCAGAGAAGATTACACCCTTTATATTTAAAGATTCCTGGATGCATACCATGATTGTTGGTCCTCCCCAAACAGGAAAAACAACGCTTTTACGTGATATCGCCAGAATTATCTCAACCGGAAACCATGAAAGAGGTATACAAGCATTTAAGGTAGGGATTGTGGATGAACGTTCAGAAATTGCTGGATGTGTAAATGGAATTCCTCAAATGTCGTTCGGTCATCGTCTAGATGTGTTAGATGCCTGCCCAAAAGCAGAGGGGATGATGATGATGATTCGTTCCATGAGTCCCGATGTATTAGTTGTAGATGAAATTGGTCGTATAGAGGACGCAGAGGCTATTCAAGAAGCTGTCCATGCAGGAATAAAGCTAATTATGACCACACATGGATCCAGCTTGGAGGAAGTAAAGAATAGACCTTCGTTAAGATCCATTATCGACCAAAACATATTTCAACGATTTATTGTACTAAGCAGGTGTCAAGGTCCGGGATCCATTACACATATTTTGGATGGAAGCGGAAAAGAACTGAGTCTAAAAGTGAGAGTGATGTAAATGGTTAAATTAATTGGAGCCATTTTTATTATCCTCGCTACCACTTGGACAGGGTTTGAAGCCGCCAAACATTTAAGTGAACGACCAAGACAACTGAGGCAGTTGAAATCTGCCCTACAATCACTAGAAGCAGAAATTATGTATGGTCATACTCCCCTGCATGAAGCGGCGAGGAGATTGGCTGCACAACTATCTAAGCCATTGTCATCCTTCTTTGAACGCTTCGCAAAGAAATTGACTGATACTGAAACAACGGTAAAAGATGCCTGGGAAGAAAGTTTGAAGGAGGTTTGGAAGCAAACCGCTTTTAAACAAGGTGAATTTGAAATCATGAAACAATTCGGGGAAACCCTCGGTCGGCACGATCGCTTTTCCCAGCAAAAACATATTATGCTAACTCTTTCCCATCTCGAAAGAGAAGAAGCGGACGCAATTCAAAGCCAAGCAAAATATGAAAAAATGGTAAAGAGTTTAGGGTTCTTTTCAGGATTATTATTGATTATTTTATTAATTTAGGGGGAAAAGCAATGGGCTTAGAAGTGGATATTATTTTTAAAATAGCCGGAGTGGGTATAGTGGTTGCATTTTTGCACACCGTTCTTGATCAGGTTGGGAAAAAGGAATACGCCCAGTGGGTAACACTATTTGGCTTTATTTACATTTTGTTTCAAGTCGCGTCAATTGTGGATGATCTCTTCCAGAAAATAAAATCTGTCTTTTTGTTTCAATAGAAAGGAGGGCTTTGCCATTGAAATTATTAAAATAGTTGGCGTGGCTCTTGTCGCAACCTTCCTAGCATTAATAATAAAAGAGCAAAAACCTAATTTCGCCTTTCTGTTAATTGTATTTGTTGGCTGCAGCATTTTTCTGTTTCTTGTCGATAAAATATATGAAATTATTCATATGCTTGAAAAGCTTGCAGTGAATGCAAATGTAAATCTGATTTACGTAGAGACCATACTAAAAATCATTGGAATTGCCTATATTGCTGAGTTTGCATCTCAAATTACCAAGGACGCAGGTCAGGGTGCAGTGGCTTCGAAAATTGAACTCGCTGGGAAGGTGTTGATTCTGGCGATGGCCATTCCAATATTAACCGTCATGATTGAAACAATAATCAAGCTGATTCCAAGCTAGAAAGGCATCTTCTTTTGAAAATATGAGGTGAAAAATGATGAAGCAAAGGCTGCAGTTTATTCCCATTATGATTCTATTATTTTTATTTTTTACTTCAACAAGTGTACAAGCTAACGAAGAGGCAAGTGTTGACAGTACACCTCTATCGCCACAGGAATTAGTAGATGCACAGCTTGAGACAATGGATTTAACAGAACTGAAACAATATTGGGAGGATATACAAAATAAATATGGCGGCTTCCTCCCCGAAAGCCAAAAAGGGAGTCTGTACGATTTTGTTAAGGGAGACAAGCAATTCTCATTCAAGGATTGGACCCAGGGAATCATTAAATTCTTGTTTCATGAATTTGTCGTAAATGGAAAACTGCTAGGTTCATTGATCTTACTTACGATTTTCAGTATGTTTCTTCAATCGATGCAAAATGCATTTGAGAGCAGTACGATCAGTAAAGTCGCCTACTCCATCGTCTATATGGTCCTAGTAATTATTGCTCTTAATAGTTTTCATATCGTCATAGAATATACCAATGAGGCAATTGGAAGCATGATTTCATTCGTACTTGCACTGATTCCGCTTTTGTTAGCATTAATTGCGTCTTCTGGAGGAATAATCTCAGCCGCTTTCTTTCATCCAGTTATCCTGTTTTTAATGAATATCAGTGGAATGTTTATGCAATTTGTTATTCTCCCGCTTCTTTTCTTAGCCACTCTTTTAAGTATCGTGAGTACGATGTCCGATCAGTATAAGGTGACACAGCTGGCACAACTGTTAAGAAACTGGAGCATTGGCTTAATGGGGCTTTTCTTGACGGTCTTTCTTGGAGTCATCTCGGTCCAGGGTGCTTCTACTGCCATAACCGATGGTGTAGCCATCCGTACAGCGAAATTCGTTACAGGTAACTTTATCCCTGTCATTGGAAGAATCTTTACTGATGCAGCCGATACAGTAGTAAGTGCTTCTGGATTGTTAAAGAATTCAGTTGGTATTGCAGGGGTCGCGATTCTCCTCATTATCGTTGCTTTCCCTGCTTTTAAAATCTTAATGATCGCCTTTATCTATAAATTTGCAGCTGCGATATTACAGCCATTAGGCGGGGGTCCCGTTATTAAATGTTTAGATATAATCAGCAAAAGTGTGATATATGTTTTTGCTGCACTGGGCATTGTCTCTCTCATGTTCTTTTTAAGTATTACAGTAATTGTCGCAGCAGGGAATTTAACAATGATGATGAGATAGGGGAGAACGTTATGGAGTTTTTAATAGAATGGGTTACGAATATCATCCTATTTATTCTTTTAGCAACGGTTATTGATATGCTGCTGCCTAATACAAGTCTACAAAAATATACAAAAATGGTAACGGGACTTCTGCTTATTGCCATCATCCTTACACCGATTTTTAAGTTAATCTCTAAGGACTTTGAAACAGTGATGGCTCAGATCCCGACTTTTCAGGATTCTGGAGAAAAAAATATGGAAAATTTAATAGAATTGCAGAAAAAAGAAATACAGGCCTCCAATCATGCATATATTTTAGAAACAATGGCTGTCCAGCTTGAAAAGGGAGTAGAGGAGGAGTTGATGGAACAATTTGGTTTGGAAATTGCAAAAATAGAACTTACAACCAAGAATGATAGTCAAGAATCATTCCCTGAAAACCTAGAAATGGTTACTGTGCTATTAAAACAGCCAGAAACATCCGTTAGGACAGTCGAAGCTATACAACCAGTGAGTATTACTACCGAAACACCTCTTCCATCTAAGGATCCAACAGAAGAATCAGAAAAAATCGCCGCATTTCTTTCGCAGCAATGGAATGTAACCGAAAGTGCAATTGAAGTCTCGGTTGAAGGGGGGATGAATAAGTAGAATGGAAAATAATAAAGGACCATTTTCATGGTTAAAAAACATAATGGCTAAGGGTGAGACTTCCGATAAAAAGTCCGGGAAATATCAATATATGATTCTAGTGCTATGCATTGGTGCTGCATTCATGATTGTCGGAAATGTACTTTTTTCCGATAAATCAGCCCCACTTGATAGTAAGGCCGTAACCACGAGCCAAGCGGAACCAACAGATGTTGAGGCTTTTAGCCTTAAGAAGGACTCAAATAATAAAAGTATTGCTGGATATGAGGAAGAGTATGAGAAGCAGCTTAAGAAGGCTCTTGAAGAAATGCTGGGTGTAAACGATGTAACGGTGGTAGTGAACATTGATTCTACTGACAAGAAAATCCTCGAGAAAAATACGGTGACAAAATCTCAGACAACGGAAGAAAAAGACAACGAGGGTGGGGAACGAAAGGTACAGGATACATCCACGGACGAGCAATTAGTCATTATTCGTGAAGGAGAGAAAGAGGTACCAATTGTGGTTGAATATCAAAAACCAGCTATTCGTGGAGTGTTAGTGGTAGCTAAGGGTGCAGAAAATATTCAAGTAAAAAAATGGATTATAGAGGCAGTAACAAGATCACTTGATGTGCCAAGTCATCGCGTTGCCGTTATGCCTAAAAAATAAAAGGGGGATATTAAAAATGTTATTGAAAAAACAAACAGTTTGGTTATTAACAATGTTAAGTTTGGTGGTTGTATTATCCGTTTATTACATTACTTCTCCGGAACAAAAAAGCAATGAGCTTGCTGCAGTGAAGCAAGAAGAGAAAGCGGATCAAAAGGAAAAAGAAACGAAAACCGATACTGAAGCAAAAGAAGGCGACACTGTTATTTCCCAAGTTGCTGGTGATGAAGAATTTGAAGCGCTTCGATTAAAGCTTCAAGATGAGCGCAGCGAGTTAAAGGAACAATTAAACGCTGTTGTGGCAACGACTGATCTTCCTGCGGCTGAAAGAAGCGAAGCAGTGGACCAAATGAAAAAATTAAATGAAATTGCCCAAAAGGAAGAAATGCTTGAAACTTTAATTAAAGCCATGGATTATGAAGATGCTCTTGTTAGGGCAGATGGTTCCACGGTTAAAATTATTGTAAAATCTAAGAAAGAGTCTTCTAAATCAGAAGCAAATGCAATCATTCAAATGGTTAAGAAGGAAATTGGCGAAACCAACTTTGTTGCAGTTGAATTCCAGCCAACAAAATAAATAAATTAACCTAAAGGAGAGCGCAGGCTTTCCTTTTTTTATTGTTCGTTAACAAGATTATTGAACTTTAACAAGGTATTAGCGTATAGTATTAGTAGTTAGTCTTAATTTAAGCAGGACAAGGAGTGTTCAGATTGTTAAAAGTACAAGAAATTCGTGAATTAATAAAATTAGTGGACCAGTCCAGTATTGATGAATTTGTATATGAGAATGAAGGCTCAAAAATTAAAATGAAAAAGAATACTGGAACAACAACTGTTACCGCTGTACAAGTACCACAAGCAGCTGCTCAGGCAGTTCCTGTCGTGCAGCCAGCAGCACCAGCCGCAGTTACAAGTACAGCAGCTGTACAAGAAGTAAAGCAGGAAGAAGCAGGAAGTAATGCTGCGAGTAAGGCTGATACTTCAAATTTACACAAAATTACTTCTCCAATGGTTGGGACTTTTTATGCCTCACCAACACCAGAAGCAGACGCTTATGTAAAAGCTGGTTCTGTTGTCACAAAGGATTCTATCGTATGTATTGTGGAAGCAATGAAATTATTTAATGAAATTGAAGCAGAAGTAAATGGTGAAATTGTAGAAGTTCTTGTGAAGAACGGACAATTAGTAGAGTATGGACAACCATTATTTTTAGTGAAGCCAGAATAAGGAGCGATAACAGGATGATAAAGAAACTGTTAATTGCAAACAGAGGAGAAATAGCCGTCAGAATTATTCGTGCTTGTCGAGAAATGGGAATTGAATCAGTTGCCGTTTTCTCAGAGGCAGACCGTGAAGCTCTTCATGTACAACTTGCAGATGAAGCCTATTGTATAGGACCGACATTATCAAAAGATAGCTACTTAAATGTGACAAATTTGATTAGTGTAGCGAAGCTGACTGCGTGCGATGCGATACATCCCGGTTATGGATTTCTAGCAGAAAATGCAGATTTCGCTGAGCTTTGCCGTGAATGTAATATTACCTTCGTAGGACCAAGTCCTGAAGCCATTACGAAAATGGGAACAAAGGATATTGCCAGAGAAACAATGAGAGAAGCTGGGGTACCTATTGTACCTGGATCTACTGGTATCATTAACAATATTAATGAGGCGCTTGAGCTTGTAGAAAGGATTCAATATCCTGTAATTATTAAAGCAACTGCTGGCGGGGGCGGTAAAGGAATCCGTGTAGCAAAAAATGAGCAAGAACTGGTTAAGGGTATTAATATTACGCAGCAGGAAGCTTTGACTGCTTTTGGTAATCCAGGAGTATACATAGAAAAGTATATTGAGGATTTCCGTCACGTTGAAATACAAGTACTTGCAGATTCTTACGGAAACACCATTCATCTTGGAGAAAGAGACTGTTCTATTCAACGCAGACTGCAAAAGCTTTTAGAAGAAACACCTTCACCAGCCTTGGATGGAGAAATTCGTGCTGAAATGGGAAATGCAGCAGTAAAAGCCGCAAAAGCAGTTGATTATTCAGGTGCAGGAACGGTAGAATTTATATATGACTACCGCAATCGTAAATTTTATTTTATGGAAATGAACACAAGAATACAGGTGGAGCACCCAGTTACTGAAATGGTCACAGGTATTGATCTAATTAAGGAGCAAATCCGAGTAGCTTCTGGAGAAAGATTAACGATAAATCAGCAGGATGTTACGTTTACGGGCTGGGCCATTGAGTGCCGAATCAATGCAGAAAACCCGGAAAAGAACTTCATGCCTTCAGCGGGGAAAATTAATATGTATTTGCCTCCTGGCGGCTTTGGTGTGCGAATTGATTCAGCTGCCTACCCAGGGTATACCATTCCACCATATTATGATTCCATGATTGCGAAAGTCATCACATATGGTAATACCAGGGAAGAAGCAATCTCACGAATGAAACGTGCGCTAAGCGAGTTTGTGATTGAAGGTGTTCATACCACTATTCCTTTCCACTTAAAATTGCTTGAGCATGAAAATTTCGTAGAGGGACAATTCAATACGAAGTTTCTTGAGTTACATGATGTGATGAAGTCAAGCTAAAATCTGGAGGTGTACTTTATGAGCGAGTATAATGTACTGGAAATGAGTCAAGGAAACAGCGGGCATGGAAAAGTAGAAATTGCACCTGAAGTCATTGAAGTCATTGCAGGTATTGCGGCTTCCGAGGTCGAAGGAGTAGCACAAATGCGTGGGAATTTTGCTACTGGTGTAGTAGAACGATTAGGCAAGAAAAACCACGGTAAAGGTGTTAAAGTGGAACTATCGGAAGAAGGAATTACTGTAGACGTATACTGCTTAATGAAATTTGGTGTATCCATTCCTACAGTAGCAGGAAAAATACAGGATAACATTCGCCAAGCATTGCTAAATATGACGGCATTAGAAGCAGAGGCAGTAAACATACATGTCGTCGGCATCTCCTTCGAAACCCAAAAACCAGAACCAGAAGTAGAAGAAGAGATTTAATCTTTTGACCAAAGGAGTAATTCCTTTGGTTTTTTTCTTTTTTAAGGTTATTAGTATACTGCATCTAGGTAAAAATAAGTTCTTACAGTGCGAATCAGTTTTAGTTATGCTATTATCTTTTTATGTACAAAACAACATCATGCAATGGTTGTATGATGTTGAACAAAAATTAATTACTATCTCTAAAGGAGTTAAATGTATAATGAAGAGAAGAACAGCACGAGAAAAGGCGTTACAAGCTCTTTTTCAAATTGATGTCAGTAACACAGAACCATCTTCTGCAATAGAACATGTTTTGGAAGGTGAAGCTGGAGATGACTACTTAACAAAGCTAGTTTTGGGCGTTGTGGAACAAAAAAATGAAATTGATCCATTCATTAAAGAAAATCTTGAAAAATGGACGATGGACCGTTTAGCAACAGTTGATAGGAATTTATTAAGGATTGCGATTTACGAGTTATTATATTTCCGTAATGAAATTCCTGAAAATGTTATTTTAGATGAAGCGATAGAAATAGCAAAAATTTACGGAGATGAACAATCCAGCAGATTTATTAATGGG
>JAPSKD010000099.1 GCA_031177865.1 Bacillus sp. (in: firmicutes)
AAAACCGACATTTGATTATTATTTTAAAGCCTATCAAAAAAATGTTCCAGGTATTAAAGGTGCTCCTATCCATGATGTTGTACCCTTAATGGCGATAACTAATCCTGAAATTTTCAGGTATGTACCCAGAAGAGTTAAGGTAGAAGAATTTGGAGATGCCAAAGGGAAGAGTCTTGCAGATTTTCGTCCAAAACCAGAACCACAACCCCCAGAGACGTTAGATTATATCGGTATGGAAGCTGACATCCAAAAGTTCGTCGAAAACTTTATGGAAGTCTTTTTACAAGGGGATCTTGAAAAAAATAGGTATCTACAGTTTTTTTTATAGTTTAGTGGCTTGCTAGTATGCTATACTGTAAATTTAATTGACTTTTAGAGTAAAAAAGGGTATAATTAGGTTACGCTTTTAAGTTCGTGTAAATATTTATTGGTTTAAGTAGTCGTAACTGCACGATGTGTGGGTGATGTCTATTACCCAGTAGTGCATTACGGCTTTTTGATTTATTAAATGGTTATGTACTTAAAGTGAACAAATCTTTGGGGGTTCTATTAATGAATAACGGTAAAGTAAAATGGTTTAATGCAGAAAAAGGATTTGGATTTATCGAAGCTGATGGCGGTCAAGACGTATTCGTACACTTCTCAGCTATCCAAACTGAAGGTTTCAAAACTTTAGAAGAAGGTCAATCAGTATCTTTTGAAATCGTTGAAGGTGCTCGTGGACCACAAGCTGCTAACGTAGTTAAAGCTTAATTCATGAAAAATAAAAAGGTGGTGCAATGATAAGGCATCACCTTTTTATCTTTATAAAGATGTCTTAACCTTAATCAAAGTGTCAAACAGTCTTGCAAAAAGTACAAGGGGTGATCATTTTGGCGTTTGGTAGAAGAAATGATGAAGAAGTAAAGCTTGAAGAAACTAAAATTTGGGAATGTAATTCAGATAATTGTAAATGCTGGATTCGTGACAATTTTAAGAGCACTGAAGTGCCCCTCTGTCCAATATGCAAAAGTGAAATGAGCCTTACCACGAAAGAATTACAGGTCATTCATAATCATAGTAAAAACTTTATGTAATAACCATAAGAAAAAGCAGGGGGTAATTCCTCTGCTTTTTCTTATGAATCAATGTTTTCTTTGCAATAATTAAACACTGTTAATTCCTCGTCTTCTTCAAGAGCAAAGTCTAAGACCTTTTCTGTGCTTCTTTCATACAGATGATAGTGCGAAATTCTAGGTCCCTTTTCATCTACTACAAAGAGAACCTTAATTCCAACACCTTTTTCAGAGTAGAGTTCATCCTCTTCCTCTACTTCTATCTCGAGAAAAAATTCATAGCGGTCACCGCTTAATAATCCAAATGGATCTACAAGTTTTTCAACTGTATGACCTGTTATATTCAATGAGATCATCCTTTGCAAAATATTTTCTTTTTTATTATATACATATTTCGGGATTAACTAGAAACAAATGACACTATTCGACCTCAATTTGTTATCAAAATATGGATGATTTTTATGAAATAACTGTGAACGTTGTGAAATTTAATATTTAATTAATAACTGTCAAGTAAAATTGAGATATAAGGAGTACGAGAGAGAATAGAAGGTGAATACTGCACTTAATACTTGTGAAAAAATTCACAATCAAGTAAAAGGAGGCAATTATCAATGTCTAAAGATAGTCCTGTAAAGAGCTTATTGGCAAATAAAATGCAGCGTAGAACATTTTTGAAATGGTCGGGGGCAATTGGTGTCCCCGTTATCGCTGGTGGTATAGGAACTAAATTACTGATCGACAAGCAAAAAGAAGAAAACGTTGCAAGTGCTAGTGACTGGGATAAGGTTGTTTCGACCTGCAGCATTAATAACTGTGGAGGTCGCTGTGTGATAAAGGCATATGTAAAGGATGGTGTAGTGGTACGTGTAGCTACGGACACTCAGGAAAGCGGTGATCCAAGCATTCCTCCACTTCGAGCATGTGTCCGCGGGCGAAACTATCGTAATTTGCTTTATCATCCTGACCGCCTTAAGTATCCACTGAAAAGGATAGGAAAGCGGGGCGAAGGTAAATTTGAAAGAATTTCATGGGAAGAAGCAATCAATACTATTGCCTCTGAGATTAAACGAATTGGTGATACATATGGTCCTGAATCAAGATATGTCAATTATGCTTCTGGACAAAGCTGGGGACTTCATGGCGGTAGAAACAGTGCGAGAAAGGTATTAGCCCTAACCGGAGGCTACTTAAATTACCGGAATGACTATAGTTCTGGGGCAGGAAATGTGGCAACACCACATACCTATGGAACGAACAATTCAGGCTCAAGCTTTGATTCCTTATTGCATTCTAAGTACATTATCCTTTGGGGACAAAATCCTTCAGAAATGATTTTCTCTACTCCATATCGTGATTATTTAATGCAAGCAAAGAAAAACGGAGCCCAAATTATTCTCATTGACCCTCGATATACGGATACTGCGATTGCATTTGCTGATGAATGGATCCCAATTAAACCTACAACGGATAATGCGATGATGGACGCAATGGAATATGTGATTGTAACAGAAAAATTACATGATCAAGCATTCCTTGATAAGTATTGTATAGGGTTTGATGGTGACCATATGCCTGAAGGTATTGCAAAGGAAGAATCAGTAAAAAGCTATCTATTAGGTGAAAAAGATGGAGTAGCTAAAACACCAGAATGGGCAGAAAAAATATGTGGAGTGCCTGCAGAAAAAATACGTGAAATTGCGAGAAATTATGCAACGATAAAACCAGCAGCCCTTATTCAAGGCTGGGCTGCACAAAGGCAGGCATATGGTGAACAATTTATGCGCGGTGGTGCACAGCTTGCTTGTATTACAGGAAATGTTGGTAAACTTGGCGGCTGGGCAGCCGGAACGGGTTACTGGAGCCGGGCAGATATTGTTTATCCATTTAAAGTAGAAAATCCGGTAAAGGCTTCTATTCCTTGTTTCCTTTGGACAAAGGCTGTTGAACAAGGCACGGAGATGACAGCAGCAGATGGGCTTCAAGGAACAGATAGATTAACAACGAATATTAAAATGATTTTTAATATGGCAGGGAATATGTTGGTTAACCAGCACGCTGATATTAATAAAACGACAAGTCTATTAGAGGATGAAAGCAAAGTAGAATTTATCTGTGTCAGTGATCTTTTTATGACCCCAAGTGCTAAATATGCAGATATTGTTCTTCCTGGCACAACCTTTTTTGAAAGATACGATATAGGGGTACCTTGGTGTTTTGGTGATTACGTCGTTTTTGGTGATAAAACGATTGATCCACTCTATGAATGTCGAAATGAATATGATGTATTTGCAGAAGTGGCAGATAAATTAGGGGTTAAGGAACAATTTACTGAAGGCAGGACGATACTCGATCTGGTAAAAGAAAGTGTTAAAAGAACACGTGAGGAGCTAGATCCAAATTTCCCTACATTTGAAGAGTTCAGGGAAAAAGGTGTTTACCATTTTAAATTTGATGAACCGCTTGTTGGGTTCAAAGCGCAAATTGATGACCTAGAAAACAATCCTTTTGAAACCCCTTCTGGAAAAATTGAATTGTTCTCTAAAACACTTTGGGATATGAATCAGCATGAAGAGATACCAGCTATTGCTAAATATATATCTTCATGGGAAGGCCCGCAAGATCCATTAATTAAGAAGTATCCATTACAGCTCATTAGTTGGCATTATAAGCGAAGATGTCATTCCACTTATGATAACATGCCGTGGCTTGAGGAAGCAGCTAAGCAAGAAATGTGGTTAAATCCTAAAGACGCCGAGAAGCGTGGAATCAAGGATGGAGATAGAGTTCAAGTATTTAATCAGCGGGGAAGCTTGTATATTGATGTGAAGGTAACAACTCGTATAACTCCTGGAGTGGCTGGGATTCCACAAGGTGCATGGTATACACCTGACAAAACAGGCATAGACCAAAGGGGATCAGTAAACGTGTTAACATCACAACGACCGACTCCTCTTGCCAAATCAAATCCGCAACTAACAAACCTTGTCGAAGTGAGAAAAGCTTAAGGAGTGATTATTTTGGGTCAAATAGGATTCTATATCAATCAAAGTATCTGTCAAGGCTGTAAGGCTTGTAGTGTAGCTTGTAAAGATAAAAACAATACAGAAGTAGGAATAAACTTTCGCAGGGTTTACACGAAAGAAGAAGGTTCCTATGTGCAGCAGCCAAATGGCGGAATTGTCCATAACGTGAGATCGTATTACTTCTCGATTGCCTGTAATCATTGTGAACAGCCTGCTTGTCTATTAAGCTGTCCGACAGGTGCGATTACGAAGAGTGATGAAAATGGAGTTGTTACAATCGATCAGGAGATTTGTGCTGGGGCCAAGCTATGTGTCAAGGCTTGTCCTTATGGTGGACCACAGTACAATAAAGAGACCTTTAAATCGAACAAATGTAATTTCTGTATGGACCTTCAAGAAAAGGGGGAAGGCCCCGTCTGTGTCGCAACGTGTCCATTAGGAGCCATTGATTTTGGACCAATAGAAGAACTTCGAAAAAAATACGGAAATATTAGGCAAATAAAAGGAATGCCTAGCCCAAACATAACGAAACCGAACATCGTGATTACACCTCATCGTGACGCTAAGTTAGTGTAAAGAAAACCAAAATGAGTTGGTGAAAAGATGTCAATTTTCGTAAATTGGCTTGAGAGCTTACATGAAGAAATGAACATTACCACTAAATGTTTAAGGGTACGGAACCGGAAATCAACTTGCAATAACTGTGTAGAAAGCTGTGAACACAATGCAATTGAAATAAATGGTGTCATACTCATTGATACAAAAAAGTGTACATTATGTGGGGAATGTATGATTGCTTGTCCGTTATCGGCCATCGAGGGAATCGCAATTAATCGGTATTTCGAAAAAGGAAGCTTGGTCTTTGATGATAGCTACACACCTTCATTAAAAGAATTGCTTATTTATAAAAAAAGAGGAATGACATCGATTCAAGTTGCTAACCAACTAAACCAAGAATGGGAAACCGTTTTAAGTAATGCCAATCAACAATTGCCATTACTCGAAGAAAGTCCAATTACAGTTGTCGAAAAGGTAATGGACGAAGTGCTTTCACGAAGAGCCTTTTTTGGTTCCTTTCAAAAGGAAGGAAAACAACTTGCTAAAAGCATGGCTCCTGCAGCATGGAATATGGAGCACGATGACTGGAAGATAACTAAATATTATCCTGACTTTCAATTTTACAGTGTAAAAATCAATAAGGATCAATGTACACTCTGCCAGGCATGCTTTTCGCTCTGCCCAGAAGACGTATTTCAGCTAGAGGATAACAAACTTGTGATTAAAAACGGAAAGTGTGTAAATTGTAACTCTTGTACCGATGTTTGTTATGAAAATGTAATTGAGATAATATCAGTTGTCAAGAGAAAAATAGATCAGGTTGAACCTATATATTCTAACTCTTGTCAGGGCTGTGGCCATAGCTTTTATACCTTTGTTAAGGAAACAGAGAAATGTCATGTCTGTGCCAATCGTGACCCAGAATGGCTCAGTCCATATTAATAATTTTTACCGTATGATATGATTCCATTTGGTTAAATTAAAGCCATCTTGAGATGGGTGGTGAGATTATTGACAAAACGGAATATAAAAACGAAATCTGGACTTCAAACTGCAAAAAGTTTAACGAACTCAGAGTTCGCAAATGAAATGACTCCACAAAATAAAAAGGCTAAGAAAGAAAAGCCTCACACATAATAGTAGTAAAATATGATGAGCGCTAGGGGAGCCCCAGCGCTCGTTATTAGGTTTGACTTTTAGCTCCAGGTTTTATGGCGATCAAAGCAACAAAAGCGGCAATAATACTCAGTCCACTAAGTGTAATAAAGATCCAGTGAGTTGCTTGTTTCATTAACAAGGCAATAATCGGAGGGCCGGCCGCTACTCCAATAAATCTCATCGAGCTGTAAATAGAAGAAATGGTTCCGCGCTCTTCCTTCTCAATTCCTTCAGTAATTAAGGCATCTAAACATGGAAGACCGATTCCGATCCCAACTCCGGCTATTAAAAACATGGTGAGCATGAACCAGAGCTTAATCGAAAACCATAGGGCAAGAATAGATACAGCAGCTGCAATAATTCCACTGAAGGTGAGCCATTTCATTAGCACTTTATTTTTCTTGATAGCCTTTCCGGCTATAAAAGAGGCTAAACAAAGTGCCCCAAGCGGCAAAGCTAAAAATAAACCTTTTTTCAGATCTTTAATTCCATATTTTGTTTCAAATATTTCCGAAAGGTAAAACAGTATACCGAATAGTACTAACATCAAGATTCCACCAATAAAAAAGATAGCGTATAACCATTTTCCTTTTTCAGTAAAGGTTTTCTTTACATTTGTAAAAAATACGTTAAAAGGGATGGGTTTTGTTCTAGACTTGGGACTTTTTACTAAAATCATTACCATGATGACAGAAATAGTACAAAAGACTGGAAATGAAAAGAAAGGTAAGAACCAAATAAATCCTGCTAGTAAGGAACCTAAAATCGGGCTTAGGACCTTACCGAATGTGTTAGAGGTTTCAATTAAACCTAGACAACTGCTTACATCATCTTCATTTTTGAACATATCCCCAACCAAAGGGAGTACAATTGGCATAGCTCCAGCTGCTCCCACCCCTTGGAGGGCACGTCCGACTAATATTACCCAATAGGCGTTTTCCAACTTCCAAGCAGCCCATCCAGAGATCAATCCGCCAATTCCTGCTATAATGAGACTTGGTATAATTACTTTTTTTCTTCCAATATGATCTGATAAATACCCGGCAACTGGGATTAAGAATATCGCTACGATAGAATAAACCGTTATAATCATGCTGGTTTGGAACGCTGTGATCGATAATTCTTTTTCCATTGAGGGCAGTACTGGTATTAACATGGAATTACCTAAGGTCATCACTAACGGAATCGATGACAATGAGAGTATTGCCCACTTTTGTTTGGATAGTTCCCCTGATTTTTTCTTTTTTCCAGCTGAAGAGGATTTATTTCTCACAGCCTCTGAACTCGGGCATAATCGTTCGATATGATCCATTTCTCTTCTATCCCGCCTTCATTATGATGTGCTAACGTTAATATTGACATCTTTAATTTAAAATAACTATCATAGAACAATCCTTTAAATGGAATATCCTTAAATTGAATTTTCTAAAAATTAGTGTTGACATTAAGCTTTAAAATGGGTTATTATAAAAATCAATAAAGGAAGGGCATTGATGAAGAGTAGTAACTTTTACGGATTCTTAAGAGAGCTGATGGTTGGTGCAAATCAGTGTTGACGTATTAGTGAATGGACTTCGGAGCCTCCAAACCGAACCTCCTATAGGGTCAGTAGGCTTTGGCGAAAACCTCATCGTTAAAAGGGGCAGATATTCAAGCAAATAATTGCTTCGATATCGGTAAAGTGAGCTGATTTTTGGCTAATGAAGGTGGCACCACGGGTCTTCCGTCCTTTTTGGATGGAGGGCCCTTTTTGTTTTTAATTTAATAATTAGAAATCGTCGATCAAGAGGAGTACACTTATTTAATTCTTTTCAGAGAGCTGGGGAAGGTGAGAGCCCAGTAAGAATGGGTTTGTGGAATGGACTTGAGAGAGACGGCCTGAACATAAGTAGGGCCGAACGGAATTCCACCGTTAAAAGGATAGGATATCGAACTTTTACTTGTTCTGTATCTGAAAGAGGAAGCTGTTAATGCAGCTTCAAATGGAGGTGGCACCACGGTCATAAGAATCGTCCTCTATATGCATAAAGACTTTATATGCATATAGAGGACGATTTTTTTATTTATTTACGAAGGGATGTAGAATACATGAAAACAAAAAGTGGTTTTTTATTAAAAGAATTAAAAGGGGATATATTCACACCCATCTCTATTTTGCAGAAAATCAGCGGAGACAAAAAGTTCTTATTAGAAAGTTCCCATAAGTACCATGACTCTGGGCGTTACTCTTTCATTGGTTCAGACCCTGCATTTGAATTGATATCCATCGGCGACTCCAATCAAATAATATATCGAAATGGGGATCAAGAGGTTATACAAGGTAATCCCTTAGATATCATTAAAACACTGATTCCCAAAGTGGATGAAGCACCCTTTCCATTTATTGGCGGAGCAGTAGGGTATGTAGGTTATGATATTATCCGTCAATTTGAAGTAATTGGAGAAGAGTTTTCCAATGGCCTGAATATGCCTGATGTCCATTTAATGTTTTATGAGGAAGTAATTATTTTTGATCATCTTGAAGAAAAAATTACCATTTGCGGCATTCCACTTTCAACCGGAAGTGATAGAGATTCACTTGAAAAGAGGATGGAGCAAAGGATTGCGGAGTTAAAGCAGCCTGCCATCTATCAAGATGATACACCCTTTCAATTTTCAGGCTTTGAGTCAGAAACAACAAAGGAACAATTTATTGAAAATGTTGAAATTGCGAAGGAGCATATAAAAGCAGGAGATATTTTTCAGGTGGTGCTGTCAAGACGTATGAAGTCATCTTTCCAAGGTTCGCCATTAGCACTCTATCGTAAGCACCGTGCCCATAACCCAACACCATATATGTTTTATATAGATTTCAATGGATATACGGTAATCGGTTCTTCACCGGAAAGTCTTATCAAGACTAGAGGATCGCAGGTGTTTTCAAATCCAATCGCAGGTACAAAAAAACGAGGGAAAACAACTGAGGAAGATCATTTGATTGAAAAAGAATTGAAGAGTGACGAAAAGGAATTGGCAGAGCATAAAATGCTCGTTGACCTCGGTCGAAATGACTTAGGAAGGGTTTGTGAATTTGGCACTGTAACGGTGGATAAATATATGCAGATTGAAAAGTTTCGTCATGTCATCCATCTTGTATCAGAAGTAAGTGGTACGTTAACTAAAGACCATACCAATCTCGACGCTTTGGCAGCATGTCTTCCTGCGGGAACTGTTTCCGGGGCACCCAAAATCAGAGCAATGGAAATTATTAATAAATTGGAGAAATCAAAAAGGGGACTTTATTCCGGAGCAATAGGTTATTTATCCGCCAACGGAAATATTGATTTTGCCCTGGCAATTCGGACGATGATTTTGAAAGAAGGAACTGCCTACATCCAGGCAGGTGCAGGGATTGTATACGACTCTAATCCTGAGTCAGAGTATGAAGAAACGATAAATAAATTAAAAGCCTTTTTGGAGGGTGAACAATGATTTTATTAATAGATAATTTCGACTCTTTTACCTTCAACCTGTATCAATATTTAGGAGAATTAGGAGAGCGCGTTACAGTTATTAGAAATAATCAACTTACCATTGAGCAAATAAAGGAAATGAATCCTAAGGCCATTATCCTTTCTCCAGGTCCTGGGAAACCAGAGGACGCAGGAATTTGTATTGAGGTCATTCAAAAGTTATATAAAGAAATTCCAATATTGGGTATTTGTTTAGGTCATCAAGCAATCGGAGCTGCATTTGGCAGTGAAATAAGGAGAGCAAGTTTTATTAAACACGGAAAAACATCTCAGATCACACATAATGGCAATGGGGTTTTTACTTATTTGACGGCGCCGTTAGAAGTAATGCGCTATCATTCTTTGGTTGTGGATAAAGAGAAACTCTCTCCTGATTTGGAATGTGTCGCCCATTCACTTGATGATCAAGAAATAATGGCACTCAAGCATTGTTATTATCCAGTATTCGGTTTACAGTTTCATCCAGAATCGATTGGCACCCCATCTGGAAAGCAAATGCTCCAAAACTTTTTAACTGAAATAGAAGGGAAGAAGAAAAATGAAGAATTTTTTACTCCAGTTAGCTGAAGGTGAATCTTTTTCTGAGCCTCAAATGAAGGAGGCAATGGACTTGCTATTAGGTGAAGAGGTATCTGAAAGTGAAATTGCTGCCTTCTTAATGGGTTTAAAGTCAAAAGGGGAAACAGTAGAAGAAATTACTGGCATTGTTAAAGGGTTAAAGGAGAACACCCTTCCATTTAGCAGGAGGTTTCCTGGTGTTCTAGATAATTGTGGAACAGGTGGAGATGGATCTTCCAGTTTTAATATAAGTACAACTTCTGCGTTTGTCATTGCAGGAGCAGGCATCACTGTTGCCAAGCATGGTAATCGGAGCATATCGAGTAAAACTGGCAGTGCAGATGTCCTAGAGTATTTAGGGATACATCTAAATTTGCCTGTAGAACGAACAGAAGAAATTCTCCATGACCTAGGCATTGCTTTCTTATTTGCCCCGCATGTGCACCCAAAACTTAAAAAAGTAATGACTGTTAGAAGACAATTGAAAATTCCAACCATCTTCAATTTTATCGGTCCACTTACCAATCCTATTGACTTGGATTATCAATTGTTAGGTGTCTATCGAAGGGACTTACTGGGGGTTTTTGCCGAGGTACTTCAAAATCTCGGACGCAAACGTGCGGTGGTTATAAACGGTGCAGGATTTATGGATGAGGCCTCACTTCAAGGTGAAAACCATCTTACCTTATTAGAGGATGGAGTTATTTCAACGAAAAGCTTTGTACCTGAAGAAGTGGGACTTCCAGAATATGATAACAGCGCCATCAGAGGAGGAGATTCTAAAGAAAATGCAGTCATTCTTAAGAATGTCCTTTTGGGTGAAAAGGGAGCCTGCCGAGACACCGTTTTATTAAACGCAGGAATCGGTATTTATACAAGCGGAAGGGCAGCTAACATATTAGAAGGTATCAACATGGCTAGAGATGTAATTGATTCAGGTGCTGCCTATGAAAAATTACAAGGTTTAGTTGAAATGACTCGAAAAGCACAAAGAGAGGCGATATAAGTGGAAACCATATTAGACCGTATCATTAATGAAAAACGGAAAGAGGTCAAAAAACTTCGCGAGGAAAAATTTAATCAAACAGACGTGAGACCGAAAAGATCTTTCATTAAAAAGTTACAGAAAGCAGATGAGATTGCGATTATCTCCGAATTTAAGCGCGCCTCACCATCTAAAGGTATTATAAACGATGGGATTGAACCAACTGAACAAGCTGTAAGATACGAACAATCAGGAGCGTCTGCTATTTCAGTACTTACTGATTCAACCTTCTTTAAAGGCTCATTCTCTGATCTTCGTGCGATAAGGGAGGTAGTGGACCTACCTATCCTTTGTAAGGATTTTATTATAGATTCAAGTCAAATTGACAAGGCTTTTGAAAGTGGAGCGGATATCATCCTATTAATAGTCGCCGCATTAGATGAGGCTGCCCTTAACAAATTGTATCAATATGCAAGAAGCCTGGACTTAGAGGTGTTAGTGGAGGTTCACAATCAGAGTGAATTAGAAATTGCCCTTGAAATGGGGGCACAATTAATCGGTGTGAATAATCGTGATTTGAAGACCTTTACAGTCTCTCTGGAAATAACTGAAACCTTAGCGAAGTCCATCAGGGACGCTGGTGCTTTTTTGATTAGTGAAAGTGGAATACACAAAAAGGAAGATGTGGAGCGTGTACGAAATGCAGGTGCAAATGGAATTTTAGTTGGGGAAGCACTCATGAAAAGCCCTGACCTCTCCCAAGCCTTCCAAGATTTTATGCTGCCACTGGCAGGAGGTACCTTAAAATGAAAGTGAAAATTTGTGGGATTACAGATCTTACTACAGCATTAGCCGCAATTGATTATGGAGCGGATGCACTTGGTTTTGTCTTTGCAGAAAGCAAGCGCAAGATTTCAGTAGAGAAAGCAAAAGATATCGTCACCCATTTACCAAAAGGTGTATTTAAGGTTGGGGTATTCGTTAATGAGGGAAAAGAGAAGATAGAGGAAATTGCTTCAAGTGTCGGTCTTACCCATGTTCAATTACATGGTGATGAAACTCCTGCCTTTTGCGATTCCATATCATACCCAATTATTAAATCAATAAGTATTCACGGCGAACAGAGTTTGAAGAGAATCGAAGATTACTCTTGTGAATACGTTTTGCTCGATGGCCCAAAAGGCAAATACAGGGGAGGGAACGGCTTAGCGTTTGATTGGACCTGTATTTCTGCAAATGAAATTAAGAATAAAAAGGTGCTTCTTGCGGGAGGACTGCATGAAGATAACGTTGAAGAAGCGATAAGACTGATTAAACCGTATATGGTCGATGTCAGCAGCGGTGTGGAAACCGAAGGAAAAAAAGACCTTGATAAAATCCAATCATTTATTAATAAGGCTAATGGGAGCCATACAGGAGGAACAAGAAATGAAGTCATATACTCTGCCGAATGAAAAAGGGCAATTTGGAATTTACGGGGGAAGATTCGTACCAGAAACACTTATGAAAGCTGTTCTTGAGCTGGATGAAGCATACAAAGCAGCAAAAAGTGACCCAAGTTTCCAAGCAGAAATTGATGGATACTTAACAGAATATGTGGGAAGAGAAACACCGCTTTATCATGCGAAAAATCTCACGAAATACGCGGGCGGAGCTCAAATTTATCTTAAAAGAGAAGACCTTAACCATACAGGTGCACACAAAATCAACAATGCAATCGGTCAGGCTTTATTAGCTATACGAATGGGTAAAAGGAAAATTGTTGCCGAAACCGGTGCTGGACAGCATGGTGTTGCGACTGCAACTGTTTGTGCCTTATTAAATCTGGAATGTATTATTTTTATGGGGGAAGAAGACATCAAGAGACAGGCATTAAATGTCTTCCGAATGGAGCTTCTCGGCGCTAAGGTTGTTAGTGTCACCTCTGGCAGTGCAACATTAAAGGATGCCGTTAACGAAGCATTAAGATATTGGGTTGAACATGTAGAGGATACACACTATCTCCTGGGTTCAGTTATGGGACCACATCCATTCCCTGTAATGGTAAGAGATTTTCAAAGTGTGATTGGAAAGGAAACAAAAAAGCAGTTCTTGGCACTGGAAGGCAAGCTTCCAGAAGCAGTTGTGGCTTGTATTGGCGGGGGCAGTAATGCAATTGGAATGTTCCATCCGTTTATAGAGGATAAAGAAGTCAGTCTTTATGGTGTAGAGGCTGCGGGACAGGGGACAGACACGGATTTCCATGCCGCTTCACTCACAAAAGGAAGACCGGGTGTCCTTCATGGAGCATTAATGTACTTACTACAGGATGACGATGGACAAATTATCGAGGCACATTCTATTTCAGCTGGTCTTGATTATCCTGGTGTAGGTCCAGAACATAGTTACTTAAAAGACAGTGGCAGAGCGCAATACCGTTCTATTACTGATAGAGAGGCACTGGAGTCATTCCAACTTTTATCAAAATCAGAAGGGATCATCCCTGCTCTCGAAAGTGCTCATGCTGTAAGCTTTGCTGTAAAACTTGCTGCTGAAATGAAGGAAACTGAGCATATCGTAGTTTGCTTGTCCGGTCGTGGTGACAAGGATGTAACAGCTATTAAAGAAAGGTTAGAAAGGGAGAGAGCATAATGAATAGAATTGAACAAAGTTTTAAGGTGTTGAAAGACCAAGACCGAAAGGCTTTTATTCCCTATATTATGGGTGGAGATGGAGGACTTAATAATTTAACAGAGCATCTACTCACGTTAGAAAAATTCGGTGCCACCCTCATCGAAGTAGGTGTTCCTTTTTCTGATCCTGTAGCAGATGGTCCAACAATTCAGCAAGCCGGTATTAGGGCACTTCAAAATGGAACGACACTAAGGGGAATTATTGCTGAACTTACAAAAGCGAGGGAAGTAGTGTCAATCCCTATCGTACTTATGACGTACCTAAATCCTATTTATTCATATGGGATTTCTACATTTGCACAAGATATTGCAAATGCAGGAGTGGATGGCTGTATTATTCCCGACCTTCCAATTGAAGAAGAAGAACTTCTAGCAGCCGAGCTTGAGGATGTGGGGATTGAATTAATCCGACTCGTTACGTTGACATCTCCAAAGGAGAGAATTAAAGAAATATCCAATCGAGGGAAGGGCTTTTTATACACCGTTACCGTAAAAGGAATAACCGGAACAAGAAATGAATTTGATCAAGAAGTAGTCGAATTTTTAAAGAAAGTGAAGGAAATTAGTCCCATACCAGTTGTCGCGGGATTCGGCATTTCAAACGAAAAGCAAATTAATGAGCTAATCCCCCATTGTGACGGAGTTATTGTCGGTAGTAAAATTGTCGACTTATTCAATAAAAATGATTTAAATGGACTTGAAAGCTTTATGTCAGTACTTAAACCTGAAAAAAACATCATTTAAGAATAGAAATCCACTCCATTGCGAGTGGATTTTTTACTGTGCGCCCGGCATGGGTGCAGTCTCTAGGGTGAAAGTCCCGAACCATGAAGGCAGTAGTAATGGTTAGCTTAACGCAAGGGTGTCCGTAGTGACGCGAAATCTGAAGGAAGCGAACGGCAAACCTCCGGTCTGAGGAACACGAACTTCATATAAGGCTAGGTACCATTGGATGAGCTTGCAGTACAAAGCAAAGTCCTTACTGCCGAAGGTGGTACAGAGTAAATGAAGCAGATAGATGGAGGGAAAGACTGTACTCTTACCCGGGGAGGTCTAATTGATATGCCAAGTACACGTGGTAACCTATCCAGTAATGGATAGCTAAACAATCAGAAGTCAGCAGAGATCATAGTACCATTCTAACTCGAGAAAGAATGGGAAGGACTGAACTATTAAGAAAGAATGAAATCTGCACATTCGGTAATTGCATTGAACACAGACAATCCGAAAGGACTTACCTAAGGGAGGAAGCGGTGAATCCGCTGGGGACTTTAGGAGGGTGGAGCCAACCAAGACTCTTATCATTGCAATTCTTATGTTACAATCTATTAAAAATTTTAACTTTTACATTGAGATTCACAAAAATAAGTTTTTTAAAATGTTTTTTTGAAAACGACAGAATTAAAGTTTAATAAGTTTAAAAACGCAAAGGGAATTAAAAAAAGTAATTAGTTGTAAATAGGGAGAAAAGTTAACCTTTAACATGATTAATATAATTTACTCAATTGCTCAAATATATTGACAGTTATCGAGAAGCATAATATAATCAAATTCAATCAAGAACATCCAAATTTAAGCGAATTTAAGCAAATTTAATCAGATTTAACAGAGTATTAAACCACGAAAAATCACCATTTCTACTTACCACATCTTTGAAACCGCTAACAAATAGAAGTTCCTATCAAGAAGATTAATCAAAATAATTCACGCACATCTTTAAGGAAAATGACTCATAATAGAACGCCTTAAGGGAGGTGATACAGTAACGGATTTGTAAGCGCTAACACTTGCATTTCTCAATATTTGTCTTGCTATGGATATCGTTTTTATTAATTAAATTCCGGTAGGGTCAAAAGTTCTATGAAAACTAAATAAGTATCAAGAACTTATCCACTATTTAGGTGGTGACCTCACGCAATCGCTCTTTACAAACACGCCAACGGTTTTACAGAAGGATATCAAGGGCAAAAGGAACAAACAAGAAGACATGCCAAAAAAGCCCTTGGTTTTTCCATTTTAAACCACTGGCAAGCTCGGTTTGTCTAGAGTTCGCTGACACGATTGCTAATTTA
>JAPSKD010000100.1 GCA_031177865.1 Bacillus sp. (in: firmicutes)
TATTAGTGCGAACCGTTCTAATACGGAAGAAGGCTTCCATATGCTTGGTTGAAGTGCCATTTGGTCACCAAAAGGTGAAAAACTTGCAGAAGCACCTGTTGTAATGACTGAAGAAGAAGATATTGACAAGCCAACAATTACTTATGCTGAAATTGATCCTAAACTCTATGAAAATGAAAACAAGATAGCATTAGAAAATAGAAGACCAGAGTTGTACCAAGAATTAATGCTTTATGTAGAGCCATGGGATTATACAAAGAATACAACATCACATGATATCGTAGCAGCGCCACTTCAATATGAGCCTGTCGTTGGAGATAAAGAGAAGAACAAGGAAAAAATCACTAGTCTACTAAAAGAAGCAAAAAGAAAAAATGAAAATCTAAATTTAGTAGTACTTCCTGAGTTATCTTTAACTGGACCAGTGGATGGAAAAAGTGTTTCAGATATAACATCACTTGCAGAGACAATTAATGGTTGTGTGTGAGGTGTCTTTCCTTGGCTGTAACCAGACAACATGAATATTACGAGAAACGTTTAGAAATGATTTTGAAAGAAATGCCGGACTATGTAGTTAAATATGTTGATGACAAGTTAGACATTCGATCCCCTCTAACCCTTTATAACTATGTTAGGGATTATAAAGAGTTTTTTAATTGGTTACTATCTCAGCAAATTGTCGAATGTCAGTCTATCAAAGATATTTCCATAGATTCATTAGAATTCTTAGCTCTTGATGATGCTAACAATTACTTCAAATTTATTGCTCGTAAAAAATATAAGGTTTCTAAAAAAGATGATGAAACCAAACAGATTGATGCCAAGACGGTCAATCGGCATAAGTCCTCCCTTCGCTCTTTATTTAAGTACTTAACTATTGAGGCAGAGGTTGCGTCGGGTAAACCCTATTTTGAGCGGAACGTCATGGAAAAGATACCAATCAAGAAAGTCTCTGAAACAATGAATGAACGGGCCAAAAAGATTACGGATAAAATTTTTATTGAGGATAAAGATATTGAGTTTTTAGAATATGTCCAGAATGAATACGCTGCTTCTCTCTCCCCTGCTGAAAAGAAGTACTATCTCCGGGACAAAGAAAGAGATTTTGCTATTCTGTCCCTCTTCTTAGGCACTGGAATTCGTGTCAATGAATTAAGCAATTTACGATTAAAGGATATTGATTTTAGCGGAAGAGAAATAAGTGTCATTCGAAAAGGTGGAAAAAAAGATACAGTGTCCGTTACCCCATCTTCTTTAATAGATCTAGAAGATTATTTAACTGTTAGAAAAGAAAAATATAATGCTGGCGACGGAGAAAATGAATATGTGTTTGTCAAATACTATAACACTTATAAAAAGGCTCCGTTTTAACGGAGCCATTGAGGGTATTGTATATAAATATACCAAATCCTTTGATAAACGAATGTCACCTCATAAATTAAGACATACCTATGCTACAAATCTAGCGGAGCAGACAGGTGGTGATATTCCTTTAATCATGAATCAGTTAGGCCATACCCAGTCTGATATTTCTTTGTTGTATATCAATACAACCAGAGAAAAACAAAGGAAAGCATCTGAAATGATGGATAAACGAAGAAACAAAAGATAATAAAGAAGTAATTAGCATTAACGATAAAGTTGAAAATCCAGGAGCTACTTAATAAACTAGCAAGTCTAAAGTCCAAACAAGCTAAACGAGTAAAAGCACAACGCAGACTTTTTGTTGGCTTGAATCCTCCTTACGGGTATTGCTCAGAAGAAGGTGTACTCAAAATTAAAAATGATGATACTCCGAATGTTGTCCGCGACTGCGTGGGAATCGAACCCACCAGACCTTGCACGCGGGTCTCAAACATTTTTGAAGTTTGCTAGCATCTGTTTTTCTAGCACCTTGCCGCCTCCATTGCCGCGCATGATTACATGCTTATTAATAATGCCAATTTGATCAAGACCTTTTCCCTTATTTCTGGTCAGCTTGGCGGTAAACGATATGGAACCTGGATGGTCGGCGGTCAAATTAACGACCATCATTTTTGCAGGAAAGCTGGAGAAGAACTCCCTTGTATACGTCACTCCTTCCGATTGATATAGAACGGATGCAATGGCGTAATCGAGCTGAAGAACACGCTTATAATTCCTTACATCTTTATGGTCAAAACGAAGATACAAATCTCCCAACGGGGCATAGTGACGCTGCTGGTCAGGGATGCCGGAAAGGGCAAGCTCCGCCAGGCGCTGTGCCTCCTTCACCTTCCCTTCTTGAAGAAGATGACGAATAGTTGGAAGATGTTTTTTTGCGTCGGGATTGTTCCTGTTCACAGGCCCTCCATACCATACAGAGTCCTCATTCAATTGCAAATGCTCCTTTTAGACCCAAACATCATCGCCCCCAGTGTTCCGTTTCCTATAGGAAGAGCTTCATTCCATTCAGCGGCAGGCTTTGAATACCATAAATCAGCCATGTTCACCCTCCATTCACTATGATAATTTATAAAAAGCGCTGGCTAGCAACTCTTTTTACCTTATTGACTGTCACCCATACATACACGTACATGAGCGGCCCAACACTTAAAAATGCAATCAGCCCAGGGACAGTGATGAACAAATAAAAGGACCTACTGTCAATACAAGTAGGAACATAGACCAAAACTGCGCGGATAAAGTGATAAACAGAGTTTTTTTCAGCTGATTAAAGACGGTGAGCTTCTCCAGTACCAATACAGGGAATAAGTGGAGGACCATTATCAGGAAGATAAACAGAAAGGATATCGTCATAAAGGTTAAAATTCCAAACAATATCCCCGACTGATTGAAGAAATACCGAAGGTCGATAACAAGGAATGTCCCAAACATCACTGTCATCCAGGGAATCATATTGGATTTAAAAAAAAAGAATAAAAATTAAATCTTTATTTGAATAGAAAATATTTAGTCCACTCTCGGAACCTTTAATCTATGATATAATAGGGATTATGTTAATTTTCACAAAATGAGGAAAATATGATACCAAAATTAACAAATTCCGCGAGATATAAATGCCTAGAATACTTAAAAAAAAATTCCGTAGATTTATTTTTAAGTTATTGTGGCCTTGAAGAATGTGATCCCTCCCATTTTTATGGACCAATTAGCCGTACTGAGCATTTACTCCATTATGTATTAAATGGAAAGGGTATTTTTAAGGTTGGTAACAAAACATATCATATAGGAGAACACGAAGCTTTTATTATTTATCCAAATGAGATTACGTACTACGAAGCAGACAAAGAAGACCCTTGGTGCTATATTTGGATTGGTTTTGACGGTATTAAGGCAGAGACCTGTTTAATTCGTGCAGCTTTTAGTAAAGCAAACAGAGTGAACAAGTTCGAATGCGAGGATATCTTACTGGAATGTATACACGGGATGTTGAATGCAAGTCAGCTTACATACTCGAATGATTTAAAACGTGAAGCCTATTTATTTATGTTTCTATCAGCCTTGATTCAGGAGAAAGCGGACTCATATGCTGAGGAATCAAAAGACTATGATTATCCTCTTCACGTATATGTCGAACACGCATTAGAGTTCATTTCTCATAATTATGAAAAAAATATTAAGGTAAATGATATAGCAAATTACATTGGCATCAATAGGAGCTATTTAACAACGATTTTTAAAAAATGTGTAAATGTTTCCCCTCAAGAATATTTAGTAAAATATCGGCTAGACAAGGCATCTACGCTATTAAAAACTACTAACCTCCCAATAAATACTATTGCCTCACGTGTAGGATATGATAACCCTCTGACGTTTTCAAAGGTATTTAAAAGCTTTTATGATGTCAGCCCTACTGCTTATCGTACCCAACATGAAAACCCTATTTTTTCAAACCAAAAAGAAAGTTGATGTAATGAACATTACATCAACTTTTTAATTTTATTTTACTAGGGATAAATGATAGATGACGGAAGAGAAGTCCGCTCCTTGTGCACAAAACTCTTTATTATCAAGAGGAATACCCGCATTCATTAACTCATCGCCAAAATGAATTTTGTTCGCATCTCCGTTTATCATATATGCCTTATTTTCATCTAATCCTTTTAACTTAAATCTATTCCATCCTTCATTTACTCTATTTAAAATCTTATAATATCCCGCAATTGCTTCAGTTTGATCTTCTGAAACGATCATCCAGGATGTTACATTATCCTCGAATGGACTGGTGATTCGATAGAACGTACCGTGACAAATTAACTCTCGATGTATTTTATAAAATTCTACTTGTTCTCTCACTTTTTCTTTTTCCTCTGCCGTTAAGAGGTTAAGATCAAGCTCATAACCAAAAGCACCAAAATAAGCGACATTTGCTCTCGTTTCAATTGGTGTCACTCTTCTCACCTGATGATTAGGGACGGCTGATACATGCGCACCAATACTGCTAATCGGGTACAAAAAGGATGTACCGTATTGAATTTTTAGACGCTCAACCGCATCTGTATCATCACTCGTCCAAGTCTGTGGTGCATAATGTAGAATTCCGGGATCAAATCTAGCCCCTCCACTAGAGCACGACTCAAATAGTATATAAGGAAATCTTGTTATCAACCGTTCGTATAGGCTATAAACTCCTAAAATATATTGATGAAATACCTTACCTTGATCAGCAGCATGTTTTGTTAGGGAGTAACACTCTGTAATATATCGATTCATGTCCCACTTCACGTATGATATCTTCGCTTCACTTAATACCCTTTCCATTAGCTGATAGATATAATCAACTACTTCACTTCTCGAATAATCCAACACGTATTGGTTCCGGGAAGGGGAGGATGGTCTGTTTGGGGTAGCGATAATCCAGTCTGGATGTGCTCGATACAAATCACTGTCCTTATTTACCATCTCTGGTTCAAACCAAATGCCGAATTTCATCCCCATCGATTCTACTTTATTGGCTAACCCGATTACGCCCTCTGGTAGTTTGTTAAAATTCGTTACGTACCAATCACCTAAGCCCGCCTTATCGTGATCACGACTTCCAAACCAGCCATCATCAAGGACAAATAATTCCAGTCCTAAGTCTTTTCCTGTCTTTGCGATAGATAGAACCTTTTCTTCTGTAAACTCCATTCCTGTCGCTTCCCAGTTATTAATAAGAATCGGCCTAACTTGATCTCTCCAGTGACCACGTACCAACCTTGTTCTAAATAACTCGTGGAAGGTTTGGCTCATTTTATTCATTCCACTATCTGAATAGACCATTACCGCTTCAGGCGTCTGAAAAACCTCTCCCTCCTGAAGAAGCCATTCGAATGTATCGGGATGAATACCAATACTGACTCTTGACTTGTCAAACGTATCAACTTCGACTTGTTCGAGGTGATTTCCGCTGTATATTAAACTAAACCCATACACCTCTCCTTGAAACTCATCAGCATTTGGCCTTTTTAGCGCAATAAATGGATTATGTTCGGCACTACTTATTCCTGACATACTGTATATTCCTTGTATGCCCTGTTCGAGCCTTCTAGACTTCACATGCCTTTCCCTACTCCATGCTCCTGCAAGATGAATCATATCAAACTCACTATCAGGTAGATCTACAGAGGCACTCATCGTCCGATTAAGAATAATCAGACTCTTTCCCATATGAATAAACCTAGCGTTTCTAGTTAATACAGATAGATTTTCGTAGATGGTATAGCTCAACACTAACTCTGTATGAATCAATGAATCATACAATGTGATTTCTAGTGTTTGAGCCTCTGAATCATCCTCTACATAAGTAGCAGGGAGCCCTTCAAGCTTCTTTTTCCCCTGAAAAATCTCATGTGATTGGTATTGAAAATTGGTAATCTTACTTCCATTTTCTTGTTTGATTTCAAACGCTGGGTACCTAAAATCAGTTGTCCCATAGCTTGGATATTCTTGATTCATATGTTGAAGGGAAAAAGTGTAATCCCCTTCGTATACATAAGCAGTTAAAGGCTTCAATTCTCCTTGTAGCAAGTGAGAAAAAGTCTCTCGATCATGTAGATTTTTCCCATAATATAAATTACCTAATTGGTTATTTCGTAGAATTTTTATTACGTAACTAAATTCATTATTATATATATGAAACTCCCTTGATTTCTCATGAAATACAATTGTCATATTTTCCTCCTAGTATTGTATTATCAAGTAATGTATCTGCTTACAACTTTCCGCCAGAGGTAGAGACCCCTTCAATAAATTGCTTTTGAAAGATAAGATACACTAACAGCATTGGCCATATGGCAAGAACAGATGCTGCCATCAGTTGAGGATAGTTCACGGAATACGCACCTTGCATCCTCGCTAAAGCCGATGACAAAACTGCTGCATTTGAATCTGAATTGATAATCAAAGGCCACATGAGATCCTTAAACGAAAACAATGCCGTAAATATACCAAGAGCAATGAGTCCGGATTTCACTAACGGAAGCATCACTTTGATAAAGGTTTGGCCAATATTACAACCTTCAAGTAATGCTGCTTCTTCCAATTCTTTGGGAAGCCCCATGAAAAACTGCCTTAATAAAAAGGTTCCGAATGCACTTACTAGACCCGGAAAAACGAGGGCAAAAATTGTATTTCTCATCCCTAACTCATCAACCATTAAATATTGTGGGATGATAAAGATTTGGGTTGGAATCATCATCTGAAATAATACCAGCCCAAAGAAGAAATCTCTCCCCGGGAATTTGAGCCTTGCAAATGCATAAGCTGCCATTGCACTAAACACCACCGCGAATAATACCCGGAAGAACATCATCGCAAATGTATTAAAATACAGTAACCAGAAATTATTTTGTTTAATAACCTCCGTATAATTCTCAACTCTCCATACGTCAGGGAAAAATTCGAAAGGGTTAAGCGATGTTGATTCAGTCACAGATTTAAAAGAAGTTAAGATCATCCATATAAATGGAAAGATCATAATAACAGCACCAACTATTAAAATGGCATGGACGAGCAACCGTGTTAAGGTCCTTTTTTGAACCATTCTTTCCCCTCCGTTCACATATAATTAACCCATTTTTTCTGTACTTTTATTTGAACCATGGTGATAATAATAATAATCACAAGGAGTAGCATAACAATGGCCGAACCATACCCTTTATTCGCGTATTTAAAGGAGTTGTTATAGAATAAATACACTAAAGAAACGGTTTTATTGTAGGCTGGGCTTGTCACATCAACCATCATATAAATTAAGTCAAATACTTGCATGGATTGAATAATGGATGTCACTGTCACAAAAAAGAGAGTGGGTGAAAGCAACGGAATCGTAATCTTGAAAAACTGAAACAGTGGACTCGCTCCATCAATCATCGAGGCCTCATAAAAATCATTCGGAATCTCCTGTAGACCGGCAAGCAATAATACAACGTTATATCCAATCACACCCCAAACCCCTATAATTGATACAGAAATAAGAGCAAAGTTTGGGTCATTTATCCAATCTACTGCATCTAACCCAACCTTCTTTAGCATGAAATTCAGTAACCCGAATTGGTTATTATATAGCCATTTCCATACCATTGTAATAGCAGCCGGAGCGGCTATGACCGGAATAAAATAAATGGTTCGATAGATTGACCTCCCTCTAAATTTCCCATTTAATAGAACCGTAATAATAATAGAAATACCAATAGATAATGGCACCACGTAAAGGGTATACTTTAATGTATTTGCCACAGCAAACCAAACCTGTTCATCCTGAAACATTTTTGTATAATTGTCAAAACCAACAAAAATGTTCCCTCTACCAAAGTCTCCACTTTTAAAAAAGCTTAAATATAAGGTTTGGAAAATTGGAATGATATTTAAGATCATGAGAACCATTATGGTTGGAGCTATTAAAAACCATCCCCAATACCACTCATTTTTTTCCCTTTTCGTTGCTTTTGATTTTGCTTTCATTTTAGTCGGGATAGGTACACGAGGTTTTGTTTTCATATTAGTCGGGATAGGCACATTATCTTCTCCTTTCTTTTACAAAGTAACAGTAGCACTTTAATGAAACGCTTATATCTTCTTTTACAATATTAATCTTACAGCCTATAAAATCTTTTCAAAATAGACTGATGTTGTGTCGACATAGAATAATGTGCATCATTTTAAGTGAGAACTTATGGTTTCTAAAAAAAATAGAAAGCAGGAACATTACTGTCCCTGCTTTTCACTACATCTTATATTAGTTTTATTTTACTAACAGCCTAGCATCTGCCCAATCTCCATGGTCATAAGCTGGACCGTCAGATGTCGTACCCATAACAAGCTTCAGCTCACTGACTCCTGTGACATCTATGGTAGCTTGCTCACTGACTGTAGACCCATCGACCCCTTCAAGCTTATAAACAGAAACACCATCAAGGAAAACTTCAAAATCCATTTTACCGCCACTTGATTTTACTTCTTGATCCTTGCCAGCCGTAAAGGCAAGGGTGTTGAAGCCTTTTCCTTTTATATCATAGACAATCTCTGAAGGCGCATTTGCTCCTAAGCCTTTTTCAAATACTCGGATTCCATCTGCTGTCTTTATAGTAATTGGGTTTCCGTCTAATGACTTATTCTTTTGTACAGTTGCCCATCCAGTCGTTGCACTAATCCAATCAATATCAGATAAATACGTATCAACTGCTGATTCAGCAACTGAAAACTTCACTATATATTCCTTCTTCGTCACTCCATCTTGCGCCGTAACGATCAGTTTAGTTATCCCTGGGAGAGCTTCAGCTTCGATGGTTTCTACCATTGCATTTCCATCATTTGTGGTTGCCCTAACTTCTGGTACGATTGTACTTCCAAATGGAAGCACTTGTGTATACGAAGTATTGGTTGCATCAAACCCATCGATAGCAACTCCATTAATAGAAATACTTTCTAATGATGCATCGCTATTTGCCTGCATAGAAGTTTTCGCTGGTACAACTACTTCAATAGGAGTCGTATTTGCCTTTGTCCCATCTTTACTGCTTTTTACCGTAAGCACCAATGTAACAGGTGTATCTACTAGAGGTGGTTTTATATTTCCGCTAGGCTGAATAACTCCAGCCACGGATGATGACTTAATACTAACCATATAGCCCGTAGGAACCATAGGAATCATTATACTTTTGGCATCTTTTGCAGGTGAAGTCATCCCTGTAATTTGTTTGGCTATTTGATGAACGTTTGCTCCTTGTTCAGCTTCTCCTTTAAGCACTGTCACATCTACAATACCAGTTTCTGCACTAGTCTGGTCTAATATATTGGTAATCTTAAAGACTAATCCTACCGTAGTATTTGCCATCGGAGGAATAATTGATCCATTAAGGTCAATTACATATGGTGTATCCGTAGATGTAAGTTCGATTTCGTAGCCCTCTGGAACCGTTGGCAAAGCCAAACTCATAGCATCCCTCTCTGGTGTTTCTAAGCTTGTGATTCCTTCGGCAATTGTTTTTGAGTTTACTGTCGGAACAACAGGTGTAGAAGCTGCAATAAGCTTGGCATCTGCCCAATCACCATGGTCATAAGCATTACCGTCCTCTGTTGCCTTCATAATAAGCTTAAGCTCTTTCTTGCCAGCTACATTAATCGTAACAGGTTCACAAATCGTATCATTATCTACATTTTCAAGTTTGAATGCTGAAACACCGTCCAAAAATACTTCAAAATGGATTTTCCCATTATGACCGGCTGTATCCTGATCTCTTCCTGGGGTAAAGGTAAACTTTTCAAAACCTAAGCCATCGATATGATAGATGATTTCGGAGTCTGTATTTGCTCCCAACCCTTTTTGGAATACTTTGTTTCCTTCCGCGGTTTTTAACGTAATTGGGTTTCCGTCCAAAGACTTATCCTTCTGAACGGTTGCCCACCCGGAAGTAGCACTTACCCAATACATATCACTTAAATAAGTATTCACAGCGAGCGGTGGCACTTTAAAATGAATCGTATACGATTCAAGCGTTTTTCCATTTTCTGCAGTAACATTTACAGAGGCTTTTCCTGGAAGCTCCGTTACTTGACTCAATTTTATCTGTGCATTGGGATCCTTAGCTAACGCCTGGACCTCAGGTTTACTAGAATTTAAAGGCAGCTCAACCTCATAACTTGTTATTGTCGGCTTAAACCCATCTAATGGTTGGCCATTGATTTCAATACTTTTTAAGAATGCATCATTATTATTAGTTGTGTTTTCAGGTAGTACAGTCACACTTATTTCCGGTGTTTCTGCGGTCGTCCCATCTGAAGTGTTTGTTACTTCTAGCACCACCGAAACATTTGTTTCATTATCCGGTGCTTTAATATTTCCATCTAAATCAATCACACCCTTAGGTGAAACAGATTTAATAGCTACTGAAAAACCTACTGGTACCTTCGGAAGTGTAAGTTGTTTATCCGTTTTAGTAGGAGAGTTTAACTCTTTTATCTCATTGGCTACTAAATTAGTATTTACCAATGGTGAAGCAATTTGTATCTTATCAATATTTGGGGCAAAATTAGCTGAGTCATTATAGAATTGAATGGTATTTTTCCCCGCAGATAGTTTCACTTCTACAACAGTCGTACTGAACTTATCCCATCCCAGTGTATTTCTAAAATAAACCTTTTGAGCTTTATCTCCGTTTGTACTTATATTTGCATATCTATCGACTATGTTTGAATTATAATTTGTTGCTCCATCTCCTAATTCACCGTTTGCATAAGTCACAATCATCTTATACGTTCCCGAGACTGGAACATCAATATTATTAAATTGGAGATAATTTTCCTTACCAGCTCCTATCCAACCTGCGATTTTTTTACCAGAGGCATTATTCACTCCCTCAATCACCGCATTGCCACTCAACGTATTTTCTGTAGCTTCTGCCTCATAACTATTGATGGAATATTTCGAAGGTGATACTTCAATAAAATCAACATAGATAGCGTCGCTATTATCGTTTGAATGTGCTTTATACTCAATAATATTAATTCCAGCATGAAGGAAGACTTTCGTATTAACCTGATTCCATGTATCCCAATCGGAAGTACCGCTTAAAATGAGATCCGTCGTAATTGACTGGTTAACCGACATTTTAACGATCCTATTGTCTTCTGCTTTACTCACTTGTCCCGCTGAATATTTAAGTCCTACATTGTAATAGCCATCTTGATCTGCATAAACAACAAATTTAGTGAGGGCATTTTTACTATTTTCATATCCACTAACATACGAAGTACCGGAATATCCTGTATGTTTTGATTGAACTTTCGCTGAACCAGATAGATCTGCATATTCAGCTTCATAGTGATTCATATTGTTACTAGCTGCAATTAAAGCATTGTTAGGAGTGATCACCATTTGATAGGCAGCTGTTTGCTTCATATCCTGAACTGGGATGGCAATCTGGCCATTAATGATTGGGTAGTTGCCCTCTTGCTTAAAGACTGGTCCACTAGAAGGGCCTTGACCAGTAGAATCCACCTCCCACACCACCGCATGAGCAATATTTTCGTAACCTTCCTCCGGGACTAACCCTTTTATGATAATATCGCTATCTCCAGAGGATCCACCAAAGATAACTTTCGCCTCTTCTTTTTCAGTATCTATGGAGGCTACACCTTGAAGTCCATTTACATTCCAATCTGGAGGCGTTACTTGTACAGTATGCCCGGTCATTTCCCCATACCATTTGAATAACCACCATGCCCCTGTTGGCTTATTATTTGTCCCTGCCGCAACTAAGTCATTTAAAGAGCCAGCAGTCGTCCAATAGGCTAATGAGCCATCTACCTTACTATTTTCAAACTTTGCTATATACTGCACTAAGAAACCTGGCACTGGGATGTCAATGTTATTTCTTCCATATTCATTTATGGATATAGGGAGAGGATTGATCCCGAGGTCTTTTTCAATACTTCTGTAATGATTAAAATGTTCATCCCATGCATGAAAAAAGCTTCCGTCTAATTCATGCCACGTCATAATATCTGGAACACAATTGTTCTCTTTCGCAAATGCCATGAATTCCTTATAAAAAGTAGCATCATAGTATGATAAACTTGGCCCAGCTATCTTACCAGTAGGGTCTAAAGAGCGGATCTTTTCATAGATAAGCTTCCAATCGTGAAACATTTCTGTATTCTTCTCCCCTGATACACCGTACCAAATCCAATCCGGTTCATTGATTGGATTATACACAAATAGTTCTCTATTTGGATCTTCCAATATGGATTTAACCACCATTTCTAACTTATCAAGATAATCAGCCATTCCTAACTTTTGATATGGCCACTCTTTATAGATATCTTGAATATTAATAAAAATCTGCTTCCCTCCCGCTCTCTTAAACTGTTCGGCAATCTCCATCGCATCTCCATTTGGATGCTGTAATCCGTTTGCTGGCTTCTGCCCAGTAATTTGAGGCTTCAATGCTGAAATCATGTTATCAGAAGGAATTCCTTCATTCCCCAAGCCATACAGCCACCCTGTCGCACCGTATTTAATTGGACCAGTATTCTTTGATAAATCAATAGTCATTCGTGAATTAGATGCTGAAACTAGATTAATAGGTAATATACTCATAATTAATATTGTACATAAAAACAGCGTTAATACCTTCTTTAATTTCAAAAATACCCCTCCTAGCTAAAGTAAAAGTAACTGCTTACTATTTCCTGTTAAAATAATGTTACGGCAATTATTATCCTTGCTGCCGTAACATTATAATCTTTATTTTTCTTCTGCCAAGGTCTCATTCATTATTTTAGCTGCATCCTCACTAGCCTCTTTAACCGTCTTTTCACCAGTGAATGCACCTTTTAAAGCCTCATACGCCTTATCTTCCCATACGCCTGTAGTATTAGAATACGGACGAATTTGAGCATCCTTCACCATATCCATAAATACCTTCACGTTAAATGTATCATTTGAATTAACCCAAGCATCAGCAGCACCTTCATACGCTGATATAGCTACTCCGAGCTCCGCTTGTTTAGTTTGACCTTCCTTAGAACTTAAGTATTCAACCCATTTCCACGCTGCTTCTGGATGTTCAGTATTTGCAGCAATCGCGTTACCAAGCCCATTAAAAATGGTAGCTTTACCTCCATTCGTTGATGAAGGTAACACACTTACATCAAAGTTAGAAGCCATGTACTCATTTTCAGTAAATCCTGTTAAATTCCAAGATCCGAAGAACCCCATAGCGGTTAAACCATTTTGCAGAATGGCTGCTCGCTCTGCATCCCCAAATTCCTTTGGTGATAGACCTTCCTTCACAAATTTTACATAATACTCCAATGCTTCAATGGTTTTTGGATCGTCGTAACCAGATTTTTTATCATCGGTAATTATGGTTCCACCATTTTGATAAACAAAATTATAATAACCTTCTTGATTATGAAGTGGTGTCAAAATACCATACTGAGATCCGTCTGGTTTCGTTAACTTTTTAGCTGCTTCGTATAAATCATCCCATGTCCATTGATTACTTGGATAAGCAACTCCCGCTTCATCAAACATTTTCTTGTTATACCAAAGACCAATCGTGTCATAGTCCTTTGGAATCGCATATTGATTTCCTTCAAAGTTATAAATAGAAGTTAGGCCTTCTGGAAACTTTTCCATCTCTACTTTGTCGCTTTTTTTAATCAGGTCATTTAAGTTTAAAAGCATATCGTTTGATGCGTATCGATAGATTTCGTTAGAGTGCATCCAGAATATATCAGGCATGGAACCACCAGTTGCACCAGCTTCAAGTGCTGTCCAATAATCGGACCAGCCAGTTACTTGAATTTTAATTTTAATACCAGGATTAGCTGCTTCAAATTCATCTGCTATCTTTCTTAGCCCTTTTTCTTGATTAGAATCCCATATCGCA
This sequence comes from Bacillus sp. (in: firmicutes), assembly GCA_031177865.1. Taxonomy (GTDB): domain Bacteria; phylum Bacillota; class Bacilli; order Bacillales; family Cytobacillaceae; genus Neobacillus. The sequence goes on from JAPSKD010000100.1 coordinate 13,860, forward strand.
AAATCAAGTGTTACTTCTTTGTCCTTGCTTCCCCCTGTTTTCTCACTATCGCCTGCACAACTGGTTAACGCAGCAAGTATCAATAGAAATACTAGCCCTAAAGTAAACGCTCTCATTTTCATACATGCCCCTCCTTTTTCTTATATAAGACCAATAAGTACTGCATATTCATCTTACAATCCAACTATTAATTTCAAAATAGAACTATGTTACCTACACATGGCATAATGTTTAATGATTTATCCTATTACTTTAAAATGAAGAGTCTCATTATCTTGAAGTATGGTAACAATAAACCCCTAGCAGTAAAATCAACTGATTCAGAATAGCAAATCGTTTACTCAGTGACATACTTGTTGATATGGAATTAGAAATATTAACAATAGAATTGGTAGTGATTAATGTAACCTGTACCTAGGGATGGACATCAGCATGACAAACTGTTCTACCTGATGTCTATTTTTATGAAATTAAGGAATTTACTACACTTGACAGATAAATATAAAGTGGAACTTTGTTTGTAATTGGTCATGCAGAATATGTCACCATGGTCAAAGGCTATTATTTTTAATAGGGCCTTTGACTTTTTCCAGTTCCATTGCACGAAATCCTGGTGCTCCCCACACAAAGACCCTAGTGAAAAAAATCCCCCAATTTTCTATATTTTCTCAATGTGATACTTCCCGTAAGAAATCCAATCTCTCTTTTGCATTATCCTCAGTTATGATGTCAATTCCAGTATCCATCCTTTTTTCAATGGTGCCTCCTTTAATTGCTTTCTGTGCTTGTTCTACACTTAGGTATCCTATATCATAGGGATTCTGCGCTACGGTAGCTTTTATCTTTCCTGCTTCAATGGATTCTACTATTTCTGTAAGACCATCTGCTCCGATAACAGGGATTTGTAACGTTTGTTGTTCTATTATTTTTAATGCCTCTAGAGCTAATCGATCAGTAGTGGCAACTACACCTTTGAGGTTTGGATAAGCCTGTAAGATATTTTACATTACTGGTTTTGGCTTCCCCAAAGTATTATTGAACGCTGCATTAAACGTATCCATGAAGAATATGCAAATACCCCCTCACATTTAGAGAACTTTACCAAACAAGATTCAATTGTCTTAAACTTGTAGCGCGCCTGTGAGGCGAGTATAGATCTTGCCATGCATATTGTAGCGGAGAAAAAGCTAGGACTTCCGCAAAATAGCCGAGATGCATTTTCTTTACTAGAGGATGATGGAATTATCCCCCCTTCCCTCTCTGAGAAAATGAAATCGATGGTAGGATTCAGGAACATCGCGGTTCATGATTATCAAGAAATCAACTTAATTATTCTGCAAAAAATACTCGAAAACCATCTAGTTGATTTTATGCAATATACAAAAACCATTCTATTATATTGACGTTTGGTTACCATAAAAAAATTATGTAAACTAAAATTCGTAAAAATTGTATTATACGAACATTTGTTCTATAATATTATTAAGCAACTACTCTTCTATGTTGAGGTGTTTTTATGGCAATTTCTAAACAACATGAAAAATTTGAGAGTCAATTAGAAATCTTGCTAAAGGAAATGCCTAAATATGTGGCGGAATACGTTGATGCCAAACAAGACATCCGCTCCCCCATCACCCTTTTTAATTATGTTAGGGATTTTCGTGATTTTTTTAATTGGTTAATAGCCGAAGGAATTGCAAAG
>JAPSKD010000466.1 GCA_031177865.1 Bacillus sp. (in: firmicutes)
CAGGAGTCCTCTTCCAAAGGCACTCTGATAACCTGTATAACATCAGCAGAGAACTGGAAAGCGCTGCGAATGAAGTTGACAGAGTCAGAGAAGAAATTGAAAGACAAAGAGAATTAGAGAGATTGGCAAGGCTTAAGGAAAAATAATAATTGAAGAATATAAAGATTGGATGGGTTTTTATGTCTAATAATGAAGAGAAGAAAAAAGGTTCTTATGACAAGAATAAAAGATATGATGGAGATTATGCACCGGGATGCGGAGATCTTTTTATATTGCCCATACAAGTTTTAATAGTAGGTTATCAGATTATAAATTTAATTTAATTCAAATTGACTATAAAAATTTAAAAGAAGAGAGGTATTGAAGTGGGAAATGAAATCTCGGTGAATCCAGACCGCCTGGAAGACCTGGCAAATGACATGGTTACTCGTTTGTCCAGAATTGAAGACGAATACAGAAATCTCCATCTGGAGCTTGCAGATTTGATTAACAGTGCTCCAGCGGAATACAGGCATTGCTTTTATCATGTAGGAGACCCTTGGGGTACTGGTAATCAGCTTACAGGGCAGCTTAGTGAAATGGAAATTGACCTGCGGATGGTTGCAAATAAATTTGCTGATGCTGATAATCTTGTAGGTAAGTTGTATAAGTTGTATGAGAAATATGGTGCCGTAACAGCTCTTGGAGCACTTATGACAAAGCAGCTTGCTTTTTATGGGTTGGGGTTTACTCAGTTTACAAAGAATGCTGAGGGTGTTTTCTCGTATAAACATATGGCGGCACTTCAGAAGGTAACAGATAAAATTGACGAAAGTAAAAAGTTAGGAACAATGGCAAGGGCATTCTTGAATCCATTTTATTTAAGAAGTAAGTATAGAAATGCGCCACTTGCGGACTTGGTTCATAAAAAAATTTCGAAATACCTTCCGGATGATGTTGTGAATTTTACAAATAGCTCTAAGGCATTATATGGTGCTCTAGAGGTTGGCGCAGCAGATTCAGCCAAGTTTAAATCCTTTGTTAAAACAGGAGCGAAATTTGCAAAAGCGAATGTTGTTAGCACAGTAGCATTAACAGGGATAATGGAAGCAGGCGGAATGGGACTGAAAATCTCCGAGAATTACGCAAAGTATGGAAATAACCCAGATGTATTAAAACGAGAAAATGCAAAGGCGGTTGGAAATGCGGTTAACAATACCGTAGCAATTTCTGGCGGGGCAATTGCAGGTGCAGTAGTTGGCGGTGCTTTAGGAAGTGTTGTTGGCCCAGTCGGTACAGTTGTAGGAGCTGCTGCAGGTTCTTTCGTAGGTGGCCTTGTTGGAGAGCAGGCTGCTAAATTAACTGCTGGAATTGCTGAAAAAGGTGCTATCCTATTAAAAGAGCCTATCCACCATGGTGTTGAGTTATTTAAGGGTGGTTTTGAGAAAGCTGGGAAGGCATTAGATGTAGCTAACAAAGGAATTGACATGGTCAATAAACAGATTAAAGAAACCATCGCTGATCCAATTGGAAAGGTAAAGGAAATTGGAAAAGGGCTTTCAAAGGCAAAGGAGACAGCTGACTCTTTAATAGAGGGTGCAAAAGGTTTCCTCGGCAAAAAATTATCATTTTTTTAAGGAGGCAATATGAAAACGATTCAGCTAAGTATAGAAGAATTGATATTTTCCTTTTATAGTGAAGGTTTGTATGAGCAAGGAATTTCTTTGAAAGAAACGTATTTTCCGGCATTGGAGGATTCTGAATTAAAATTGATGCTTGAGTTTGCGTCCCGTTCTTTGCTGGCTAAAAATATGGCAAAGGAAGTTAATAAGCAATATAAGTTAAAAGAAGAATTTACTTCTTTTATTCAAATATTAAGTTCTGCAGAAAAAACAGTAAAAGCCTCCAAATTTAATTTAGATCTTGAGGGAGAAGATAGTATCTCGTTTCATTTTATAGATGACGAAATATATTTTCATAGATTACTGCATGATCACCAGGTACATGCCATTACAAAGCTTAATGAAGAAGAGATTCTTCCAATTATAAGTGAATTTTTCAATTTCAATACGCTGTTAAAGCAAAGCGAAGTATTATTCAAATTGAAAAATGATGATTTTGAGGAATTTTTAAATGATGTAAGTCAGACTGATTCTACCCAAGAATCTCTTATATCTAAATGGAATAATAGATTGCAGAGTCATAATACTAATGAGTTTATTGTGGATATCTCTAAGAGAAGCGGAAAAATGGATAGCCTGCTGAGTTTGAAATATGACTCCAATAATAATCCTGACCTCATAGACATTCATTTTGTTATTCCTGGAAAAGAAGGTTTTTGGTATATAACAAGAGATCAAAACCTTGATCTTGATATCCAAAAGGCAAATGAAACAGCTATTAAAAATCTGTTATTAAAAGATCGAATTCTCTCGATGTAAAGGAGGGGGGAGTCCTTGTCACTTGTTCAGAAGAAAAATGATGAAATTATCGTGAAGGGTTCAAACATCATGTATGTTTTGGTGTCTCTTGCTACTGTAGGTTTTTTAATAGCCTGTATCTTTCTAATTGTTCACGGATTGAAGTTTGACTCTAAATATTCTTTATTCTATCTTGGCGGTGGAATAATTTTCACTCCTTTTTATCTCTACATCACACTTTGGAATTTACCAGGCCTAATCCCGGGTAAAATCTTGCTATCCATCATACCCGGTGAAAATGGTGTGATTAAATCAAAAAAAGGCATTGTTCCAATTAAGGATATACGAAACATTGATCTTGTAAGGAATCCATTGAATTTAATTAATGATATTGTTATTGAAACATTCAATGATCAAAAAA